>JAGUUF010000121.1 GCA_020063545.1 Cytophagales bacterium | reverse complement strand
TTCTCCTGCGAATACACAATAACCGGCAAATAAAGTGTGCCGTAGTGCCCGTCCCAGAAATGCCAGATGTGGTCATCCATTACGTGATGCAGGATAACTTCGCTGGCATTAAAAGTTTTTGTGCTGTCGGTTGCTTCAGCAGCCGATGCGTTACCCAGCATACCAAAAAACAGAAGTGTTACAAGAGCTGAAAACCGGCTGAATTTTGACTGAAAAACGCTCATTGGACGCTGCTGACGGGGTTTTAAAATCCGACCGCAAAGGTAGAAATTAAAGACTCAGAATGAAATTTTTTGCTTCTTTTTTGGCCCCTTCACACGCGCTTTACCGGCTTACCCTCCGGTACAAAAAGGCCACCTCCGTCATGGTAAAAAGGAAATAAACGATCATAAAAAAAACCACATTTGCTGCTGCTCCATCCTTGTTCTTGAGGATGACAAAAATCAGGAAGCCGGCATAGGCGATAAGCTTAACCGCAATGGTGAGCAGGTAGAACTGAACGAATGTACCGGGATGGTTGATTTTCGATCGCAATAAGTAATAAAATAATGCCGATGTGGTGATGAACAGAAAAAGCAGGATCGGGTATGCATGTGAGGGGGTTGCAGCAGGCACCTGCGTTATACTAACGACAAGAACCACTGACAGCACCAGCAAGGTCAGGTAAAAGTAAATCAGAACTTTCATGAATTCAGCGAGCGATACACCTGGTACAGCATGCCGGCCAGGGCAAGCAATCCGAAAAGCAGCATAAAAGCCGGAAACGTTAATGCCAGATAGCTGTCGAGTTTGTAGCCGAGCCAGCCGAACACACCAATGGTTACGAGCAATTGCAGGGCAAGTCCGCTGTACCGCAGGTAGGAGTTAAACGGATTTTGCTTCTTCGGTTCGGTTGAAGGTGCGCGATGCCCCGATTCCATTCGTATCGCCAATCTTGATTTCCTTTATTGCAGCACCCATTTTACAGGAACCGTTAAATACCGCTCCGGGTTCAACCACCAGCTTACCCGTAATGATGTCGCCATTAATTACCGCTGTTGCTTTCAGCACGAGCAGTTCGGCAATTTCAATTCTTCCTTTTACTTCGCCTTCAATGTCGGCATTTTGCGCGGTAATGTTGCCGTGCACCTGTGAGGAGTTACCCAGGGCGACTTTCGATTTGGATTTAATGTGGCCGGTTACTTTTCCTTCGATGCGGATGTTGCCATACGTTTCGATATTACCTTCCAGGAATGTGCCCTTACCTATGGTGTTACTGGAGTTGCTGATCTCTTCAGCGGCCCGTTTTTCTTCTTTCGTTGCAAACATGTTTGTTACCTGTTAAAACGTTACAAATTCTTCCGGATTAAGCGGGTTGCCGTTGTACCACAACTCAAAATGGAGGTGAGGTCCATTGGTTAACTCTCCGCTGTTGCCAACTATCGAGATAATCTCTCCTGCATTAACAAAAGTACCAACTTTTTTATACAGTTCCGCATTGTGCTTGTATACCGAAATCAGGCTGCCCTTGTGCTGGATCATCATCACATAGCCCGAGTCCTGTGTCCACGAGGCAAACACCACCGTGCCATCGGCAATGTTTTTAACCGGCTCGTTTGTTTTGGTAACAATGTCAACGCCATAGTGGCCCCGCTTTAAATCAAACCGGTCGGAGATAAAACCCGTTATCGGGGAGAAAAAAAATGTTTCCTGCAGTTCACGGTATTTTACGCTGGTAAACGTAATCAGCGCAAGGTCTGATTTTTCAAATTCCCTTCTGAATTGTGAGTCAGCCGGGGCAAGCTTCAGTTCGTTGGGCTTTATGGTTGGCTTCCCGTCAACTTTTAAAATCTCTGCAGGAGTTTTAAAGTCAGCCGTATCGCCACGGAGTACACGCTGAAAATTCAGGATGAACTGCTCTTTGCGGTCAACCTCCATCGAAAGCGAATCAACTTTTGAGGCCAGGTCAATCAGTTCACGATTCAGCACCATCTGTTCAAACCGGGGGTCAAACCATTTGGCAAGCAGGGTCTGGGCAAGAAAAAGGCTTACCACGAAAACTGCCGCAAACAGCAACCCCAGAAAAAAGATTACTTTCGAATACGTAAAACCAAAACTGGTTTTTTCGGCAAAGTTCTCTTCATTGCGGATAATGAGCTGGTACCGGTTGGTGAGCCAGTTTGAAAAAGTCTTTTTCTGCTTCAAAAGGCTATTTTTAGCGGGCAAAGTTAGATATTCCGGTGGATAAAAATATGAAAACAGCGTTTTTTACGTTTTTCAGGCACACGTTAACACTTTGAAAATCAGGCTTTCATACCTCCTTCCGGTCATTGCAGCGGCTGCGTGCTCATCCGAATCGAACACCTGGATTAGCCGGGGTTTTCACAATACCACAGCCCATTACAACGGGTATTATTATGCCCTTGAAGAGGTAACTAAAATTGAACAGAATATCCAGCGTAACCACCAGGATGATTACAACCAGATACTCTGGCTGTTTCCCAGGCTCGACAGTTTGTTTGCAAAAAGTTACGACAAGTCCGTTCAGGAGGCCGTGAAGATGGCATCTATTGCTATTCAGCGCCACCCCAACAGCAAGTGGGTTGACGATGCCTACATACTTGTTGGCAAAGCAAGGCTTTACAGTTTCGACTGGGGCAATGCCATTCAAACCTTTAAGTATGTAAACAACCCAAAGGTTACCAAGGACATCAATACCCGGCACCGGGCGCTTCTTCACTTAATACGCACGTTCACCGAACACAAAGAATACAACAATGCCGAAGCTGTTTTCGATTACCTGCAGAAAGAGCCGCTGAACAAAACCAACAAGAAAAATTTCCTGCTCGAAAAGGCTTATTACTACCAGGTGCGCAATGACCTTGATAAAATGATCCGCAATCTTTCGGAAGTTGCTCCGATGCTGACGAAAAAGGATAAACCCGGCAGAATCTATTTTATTATCGGGCAGGTATACCAAACCCTGGGCTTCGAGGCTGAAGCGTACAACTACTACCGCCAATGCCTTGCTACAAATCCTGAATACGAAGTTGATTTCTATGCACGACTTTATATGGCGCAGGTAGCTGAGATTTCAAAGGCCCGTAATGTTGCCAATGCCCGAAAATCATTCCGTAAACTTCTTAAAGACAGCAAGAACAAGGAGTTCCGGGATAAAATTTATTATGAAATGGGTGTGTTCGAAGAAAAGCGGGACAACATTGCCGAGGCCGTAACCAATTACAACCAGGCTATACGGCTGGGCAACAATAAACTGGTTGACGGGGAGGCCTACCTCAGGCTGGGTGAAATCTATTATGACACGCTGAAAAAATTTGAACTGGCGCAAGCCTATTACGACAGCGCTGTTGCTTCCATCTCTCCGCAACGACCCGACTATACTGCTATTAAGGCGCGCCAGGAAGTGCTGAATGAGTTTGTAACACACCTTAATACCATTGCCTGGCAGGACAGCCTGTTGGTGCTTGCCGCCATGGATACATCCGCTGTCCGGTTGCTCATCAAACAAGCTATTGAAAACAATAAACCGGTTCAGGCAACCAAAAACAAAAAGAGAAAGACGGAGCGAACAGATATTGCGCAGCGTAATCAGGCTAACGAAAACCCGGTTGCTGTACAAGCGGGCGACTGGTATTTTGGAAACCCTTCTGCTGTTGGCTCGGGCCAGGTTGAATTTGTCCGCACCTGGGGTAAAATTCCGCTTGAAGATAACTGGCGCAGATCATCAAGGGCCACCCCGGCAACTGAGCGCACTAATCCGATTATTACGGCTGAGGTTAACCCTGGCAATAAAAGCATGCCGGATGCCAGGAAAGACCCGGTAGAAGAAGCCTACCGGAATCTGCTTAAGGAACTGCCGCTATCCAACGAACAACGAGCTGCATCGTTGCATAAAATCGAAGAAGCCTATTTTGCCCTTGGCGATATTTATTATTTCAAACTCAATGAAAAGACCAATGCGGTAGCTGCTTTTGAAAACCTGCTGAGCCGCTTTCCGGAAACTGTGCATGAGCCTGAAGTTCTCTATAAACTTTACCTTATCCACAAAGAGAGCGACCCGCAACGTGCCGATTCGTATGCCTCACGGTTAATTGCCCGCCACCCCGAAACGGATTTTGCGCGCATTCTCGTTAACCCGGATTACCTGCTCGAATCCAGCCGTACCGTGGATAAACAAAAGGCCTTGTATAAACAAGCGTAT
>JAGUUF010000113.1 GCA_020063545.1 Cytophagales bacterium | reverse complement strand
CGCGCATCAGCGGAGTAAGTCCTGCCGATGTTTCGGTGCTTACTGTTTACCTGGGCAAGTAATGGTGGAAGTACACACCTGTCCGGTTTGTGGTTCTGCCCAATTCCATGCTTACCTTACCTGCATGGATTACGCCTTGACAAAAGAACCTTTTAACTTGAAACAGTGCCCAGGTTGCAGCCTTGTAGTGACATCCCCCCGGCCGGAAGATCTGAACCTTGCGCGATACTACCAATTCCCATCATACGTATCGCACACAGGTAAAACCGAATCCGGGCTAACAAGCAGGTTGTACAAAGTTGCCCGCTATGCTGCACTACGGTGGAAACGGAAACTAATCGAACACCATCGCCCCGTTGGTAACATTCTTGATGTAGGTTGCGGAACCGGGGAATTTCTGAATACTATGAAACACAGTGGATGGAACATAACGGGCGTTGAACCATCTGCAGGGGCGCGCACCAAAGCAATTCATTTGGTAAACCAGGAAATTTTTTCGTCTATTGACCAGGTGCCGGCAAATACCTTTGATGTTATAACATTGTGGCACGTGCTGGAGCATCTTACTGATTTAAACACAGCCATGCATGCATTGCGGCATTTGCTGAAACCAGGGGGAATGTTGTTCATCGCGGTACCAAATCATGCTTCCTACGATGCACAAAAATACGGTGCCCATTGGGCGGGCTATGATGTACCAAGGCATCTGTGGCATTTCACACCCGCTAGCATGACCCGATTATTTACCAATAATAACCTTACCCTGGTACAAACCATCCCCATGAAGCTTGATGCTTATTATGTTAGCCTGTTAAGTGAAAACTATATTAACAAAGAACAGCCTGTACGAAATTTATTGCGGGGATTTTTCACCGGTCTGTTATCAAACCTCAAAGCAAGAAAGCAGGTGAATTACTCCAGTCTTATCTTCATAGCAACAGCAACACAAAAGTGATGCGCCAGGCTATTTCAATTGGTTACCTGCTTTTGCTCTTGAGCTGTGCAAAACAAACAACACCTACCGGTGGTCCGAAAGATGAAACGCCTCCGCAAGTACTACGCTCCGTACCGGCAAACCGCCAAACCGGTTTTAACCGTAATCAGGTTGAGTTACTGTTCAATGAATACGTGCAGGTTAACAACGCGCGCGAACAAATCGTAATTGTTCCAACAGTCGGAAAAAAATTCGAGGTTGTGGCGCGTAAAAATAAAGTGACATTAAAATTTAACAGCAAGCTTCTGGACAGCACCACCTATACCATCAACTTCCGTGAGGCTATCCAGGATCTGACAGAAAAAAATGCTGCAAAAAACCTGAAGCTGGCGTTCAGCACAGGTCCCTACGTTGATTCCCTGTCCATAGAAGGAAGCATTCATGATTTGCTTAAAGGCACCGCAGGCGAAAACTATACGGTAGCCATTGCCCCTTTAACCGATACGTTCAGCATTTTTATACACACGCCCCAGTTCTTTACGTTAACCGATAAAAAAGGTGGTTTTAGTATCGAAAACGTAAAGCGTGGCAATTACAGGCTTTATGCCTTTCAGGACAAAAACAAAAATCTGAAAGTGGATAGCCGCAGCGAGCCGTTTGGCTTTCTTGCCGACACTATACGCTTGCATCAATCCGTTAAAAGTATCTCTCTGTACAGCATCCTGCTCGATATGCGGCCGATTAAACTCATCTCGGCTAAACCGGTTGGAAATCATTTCCTGCTTCGACTTAACAAGGGTTATGCAGTATGCAAAATTGAAAGCATGCTGCCGGATTTTTCCGTTCAATATGACAATCCAGACTTTTCAAGTATTCGTTTTTTTAACACATTGGCCGGCCTGGACAGTTTGCCGGTACGATTAGCCATAACGGATAGCATTGCTAACACCTTGGACACGGTACTTTACCTGGCATTCAACAAGCTTAACCTGCAGAAAGAAAAGTTTGGCATTAAAGGGCAAAAGTTCAGCTACATCGAAAACAAGCAACTCGTTAAAGGCGAACTGGTATTTACCAAGCCGGTTTCACGTGTTACGCATGACAGCATATTCATTCAACTTGATTCTCTTACAACCCTTTCCTTTAAAGAGGAAGATTTTACCTGGAATCAAACGCGCACGATAGCGCACTTTACAAAACAACTGCCAAAGCCTTTTGATCAAACCAAGCCTGTCGTATCACGCAACACATCCCGTCAATCCGAGCGAGGATCCGATATTCGAAGAACAGGAGAAAAACCACGGCCTGTAACAAAACCGAAAGAAACTATTGCGCTCAACCAACTTACACTTGCTGCTGGCGCATTCCTATCGGTTGAAGCAGACTCTTCGGTATTTATGAGCATGCCGTTTTCAACGGTAAAGCCGGAAACATCAGCGACATTACTGCTTGATGTACATGGCGCAGGTAATACCATAACCCAGGTACTGGATGCAAATTACCAGGTGGTTGCGGAGTCGTCATCAAAAAAAATGCGGTTCGAAAATTTGCAACCAGCCGAATACCTTGTTAGGGTAATACTTGACAAAAACAATAATGGCAAATGGGATTCTGGCAATTATTACTTGAATAAGCCTCCAGAACATGTGCTCTTTTACAGCGATGACATCGGTAATAAAAGAATAAACCTTAAGGCAAACTGGGAGGTTGGACCGTTGTTAATACAGTATTGAAAAGATGTGGAAAACCCGGATCAGGTTCTTGCTTAGCGGTTCAATTCTGAGAAAAAAGCATTTCAGCTAATTCCAATGTTTAATAATCCTAACTTAACCACATCCATTAACATACCGTTTAATCAACAAGGTGCAAACTGTTGATATCGAATATTTGTTAATACATCACTAAGTAGTTAATTACAAGTAAATTAACATGCACATAATTACTAACAAGTTGGCAGGTATACGCGTATGGTTGAATCTGTCCACAAATTCACATGAGTAATAACAATAACAGTACTTATAACTATATTTTTATTATTAACTCAATTATTTGTTTGTGCCTTGTAATTTCCCTGCATGCTCAGAACCAAAGCGAAATTCAGTTAGCAAATGAATACCTGATTAAAGGCGATAAAGCAAAGGCACTCGAAATCTACAGGGACCTTTCCAAAAATGAGGCAAACATTCCGTTTATTCACAACAATTACCTTAACACATTACTGGATGCTGGTGCTGTTGATGAAGCCCAGAATTATTTAAAGCGCGTTTTGCGAAAAGATCCGGAGAATATTCAGTTCAGAGCCGATGTAGGAATTGTTTATGTTCGGTCTGGCGATCTTTCCCGGGCTGATAAAGTATTTAAAGAACTGATTGCAGAAAACAAGGCAAATGTTTCGCGCATAAAAATATTAGCCGATTACCTGGCCAGCCGCTCGCTGGCCGAATACTCCATTACTGCACTTACCGAAAGCCGGCAAACGCTAAACAACCCCTATCTTTTCTGCCTTGAACTGGCATCGTTTTACCGCATTAAGGGACAGAAAGAAAAAATGGTGCAGGAGTACCTTACCTATGTAATGCAAAGTTCGGCCAATACGCAGTATGTGAAAAACGTAATGCAGGTTTTGCTTACCCAACCCGAAGAACTGGAAAGCCTTGAGAAAATTTTATACGAACGGGTACAGAAATATCCTGACATGGAGGTGTACTCTGATTTGCTGGTTTGGGTTACCA
The DNA here is from genome assembly GCA_020063545.1 of Cytophagales bacterium. GTDB lineage: Bacteria > Bacteroidota > Bacteroidia > Cytophagales > Cyclobacteriaceae > UBA2336. The sequence continues at coordinate 1,134 of JAGUUF010000113.1, read as the reverse complement.
TACAGCAAAAAAATTTTTATGCCGCTTTTGTACAGGCGCGCGCTTACGACAGGCGAAATAAAAAACTAGGAGAGAAGTGTATGGAAGTTGCCCGCGTTGCACTGGATAACGAAGACTACGATAACGCATTGGCGGCCTACGCTTATGTGGCGAAGGAATATCCCGGGGGGCCCAACTATTTGCAGGCTCGCCTTGGTCTTATCCGCACCCGCGAAACACGCGTGCGCAATACATTCTCGGTTCAAACCGATTCAGTAAGGTCGTTAATACGCGAGTATGAAAAATTTATAGCAGAAAACACCGACAACACCAATACCCTGGAGGCACAGCGCAGCGAGGCATTACTTTGGGCTTATTACCTTGATGAAAAGGATAAGGCCGTTCAGTTGTTAACAAACCTGGTTAATAACCCGAGAGCTTCGCTGCAAGCAAAGTCGAAGGCAAAACTTGATTTAGGCGATATCTATTTGTTGAACGGAGAACCCTGGGAGTCGGCATTGCTCTACGCACAGGTTGAAAAATCGTTGAAGGAAAGTGCGCTGGGCTACGAGGCTAAATTAAAAAATGCCAAACTTTCCTATTACAAAGGCGACTTCCGGTTAGCGCAGGAACACCTGGATATTTTAAAGGAAGCCACTACGCGTGAAATAGCCAACGATGCCATGGAACTAAGCATGCGCATAAAAGAAAACATTGCACTTGATTCGGCCGGGCAGGCGTTGCAGGCCTTTGCCAGGGTTGAGTTGCTATTGTATCAAAACAAAACCAACCAGGCACTTAACGCAATTCAGCAGCTTAAAGAGGGGCGAGTAAAAATGTCGAAGGAAGATGCCCTCCTGTCTAACATACCTTTTACTGTTACGACTGAAGGCGATTCAGTATGGGTTTCGTTTGCGAATCACACCATACTGGACGATGTGTACTGGCTCGAAGCAAATTTGCGAATGCAGCGCGGGGAGTTCGAGAAGTCGCTGGCACTGCTTCAAAAAATTCTGGATGACTATTCCGATGACATCCTGGCCGATGATGCTTTTTTTCTGCAGGCCGAAATTTATGACCGCCACCTTGGCAATAAAGACAAAGCTATTGAACTGTATCGCGAATTTTTAACCCGTTTTCCGGGAAGTGTATATG
>JAGUUF010000356.1 GCA_020063545.1 Cytophagales bacterium | reverse complement strand
CTGCTCGTAATCTTTAATCCGTACGATTATTTTTCGGTATTGATTTCCGGGACAAACAACAAACTGGAAGCGGCCGCATTCAGGGATGAAATAAAGTACCTTAAAATCAATAATGCACCGCTTCAAAGACTGTTGCAGAAACTGGATGAACGAAAGGTTACCGTTATTTCCGGCAACGAAGCGTTTGCCATACTCGATCAGATCCTGGAGGAGGTAAGTTTTACTCCCGAAGATGTAGAACCCTTTCTTGATCAGTTCAGTAAAATTCAAAAACTAAGCCCCGAAGCATTTTATGTTAAAAAACCGGAGCCTGAAGGTAAGCCGGGTACACCGCCTAAAGTGCCTGTAAGCCAGCCAAAAGAAGAGAAAAAGCAAAAGCCTACGCTGGCCGAAAACTTTCAGAAGATTGACAAGATTAAAGACCGGCTGACCATCAACCAGAAGTTTATGTTCACCAAGGTGCTCTTCAATGGCGACTTTGAGTTGTTCAGCAAAGCTGTGGAGGATATTGACCGCCAGGATTCCATAGCCGGGGCGCTGAAGTACATCAGCCAGTTTGGTGATGCATGGGATAGGGAGAGCGATGAGTACCTGGAGTTTTTGGAAATAATCGAAAAGCGGTTTGCCTGATTCAGGAATTGCGCACCCATTTTTCAATTACGTCAGGATAGTGCCGGTACTCCAGTTCGTGCACTTTGGCGGCAATTTCCTCGGCCGTTTCGGAGCCTGTTAATTTTACCCGCGCCTGCAGCAAAATTTTCCCTTCATCGTAGCGCTCGTTTACCAGGTGGATGGTGATGCCGGTTTCTGCTTCACCGGCTGCCTTTACCGCCTCGTGTACGTGCATACCATACATGCCTTTGCCGCCATATTTGGGCAACAAGGCCGGATGGATGTTGATGATCCTTCCCTCGTATTTTTTTACCAGGTAATCAGGCACCAGCCACATAAAGCCTGCCAGCACGAGGTGTGTAACCTTTTTTTCGGTAAGCCAGTTCAGCACGTGCTGTGATTGCCGGAACTGCTCGCGATTAAATACCAGCGTTGGCACATTGAACTTCCGTGCACGTTCAAGTGCATATGCGTTTGCGTTGTTGCTGAGCAGGCCAGCAACGGAAATAACAGGATGGTTGGCGAAGCGTGTCATGATAGCCTCGGCATTGGAGCCGTTACCCGAAGCAAAAATGGCTAAGCGCTGTTCTGGTTTTGTAGCTGGGGTATGAGGCATCTGCATTCAGTGAAAGTGGTTTTAAACAATGGCCATACTTAAAATGCCCAGCAGCAAAATTATTTTACAAAAACTGCTCAACCATCCAAAATCGCGCATGGTATCGGCCCGTGCCAAACGTGAAAGCAGCCAGGCCAGCGGTACAAACAAAAACATGATGAAATAAATCATCTGAAGTTTTACATAAGCATAATTGATAAACACAACGCTTAATGCAAACAACACCGTAAGCAGGTAAAGAAATGCTTTGGTTTTACGAATGCCCCACACAATAGGCAGGGTTTTACATCCATAGGTGTTGTCGCCTTTCAGGTCTTCCATGTCTTTAATGATTTCGCGGATGAGTGTCATGAAAAAAGCAAAAACGGCATAGATAATCACCAGCAGGCTGGGCGTATGGTACAACACATTAATAACAGCAATGGAGAGGCCCGTAAGCAGCGACACGGCCAGGTTACCAATAAAAGGCAAACGTTTAAGCTGGTTGGAGTAGAACCATAATAATACTACCGAGAAAACATTTATCCCCACAATCCACCACGACAGCAGGAATCCCAGCGCGATGCCCGCAAACGACAATGCTGCATGCAACAGTATGGCGAACCTCCGGTGGATGAGTCTGCCAACCACTACCCGCCCCGGCCGGTTAATACTGTCGATCTTCATGTCATAATAATCGTTAATAACATAGCCGGCAGCCGCAATAAGCGTGGTAGATACCGCCAGCACCAGCAACCGCCAATCAAACAGGGTGTGACTTCCAATGAGAAAATAAGCCGCGAAATACTGCGCAAGGGCAAGGATGGTAAGGTTCCACGCCCGCGTAAGGCGCAGCAAGGACTCAACAATGGCGTTAACGGTGGGCATGGCCGGCATGCAAAAGTAAGCACACCCCGCACTATTTCCTTACCGTTTAACCCATTCCTGCTCGGCACAAATTGTTAAAATTTCAGGTTTAGCATTACCAGTACATTACGGCCGGCTTGCGGGTAATAATAAGCAGTTCCATAGTAGGAATACCCGTTTGATGCGTACGCAACATTGAATACATTGTTTACCAGCACACTAACCTGCAGGCTCCGGATTGCAGTTAGCGGAACATCGCAGTTCAGGCGTACGTCATTTATAAAATAGGCATTAAGCCGAAGCGATTCATCCCCCGTATTATCCAGGTATTGCTGGCCAACGTATTTACTCAACAGCGAAGCCGTGATCAAGCGATTTACTTTCCACGAAAGCTGGCTGCCGGAAATGAAAGCAGGCGAAAGGATAATCGGGGTGTTCCTCGTTACCAGGTCGTTGTTGCTGTCGGTAAACGAGTAATTGCGGTTTATGTTCCTGCTGATGGTGGCGTTGATATTCCATGTGAGTACCTGGTTCAGCCGGATAAGCGATGAAACTTCAACGCCCGTGCGGTAACTCTTGCCCACATTGGCACGGATGGGATTTCCCACACCATCGAGTTCACCGGTAAGTACCAGTTGGTCACGGTAGTTCATTAGGTAGTAGTTCAGTTCAAGTGCATAGGCCGCTGTTCGCTTTCGCCAGCCGGCTTCCAGGTTGCCGAGTTGTTCAGGCTTTGGTTTCGTATCGCTGTCCAGGTAATCGGTTCGGTTCGGTTCCCGGTGGGCAATGGCGTATGAAGCATACAGCATGCTTTGGCCGGGCAACGAATAACTGATGCCGGCCTTCGGATTGAAGAAATTGAACGATTCATGTACGGAATAGCTGCTCTGATCATCGCGCGTACCCGATGTTTTGTAAAACACATGCCTTACTTGTAGGTCAACAAAACCGTTTACCCTTGCCGTTATGTCATAATTCAGTTTAACATATCCGTTGAGATCATTTTTTAGTGAGTTTCCATCATAGTAGGTAAAATTGGTTGGAGGCACAGCATCGGCAAACTGCGCCCAAATCAATTTTCCGAAGTGGCGGGCATTACCGTATTGATTCAGCGCTCCGCCAATAATCAGGTTAGTGCGGTTTTTTTCGTAGGTAACGGAAAAGGTGGTTCCGTAAAACCGGTTATCAAGCCACTTTTGCACCACCACATCCATTGCGGCAATGGTGGTATCGCCAACGGTGTATTCGGGCAGGCCCAGGTGTTTCAGCGAATCGCCCTGGTGGTATTCTTCGTAAAATCCAAAGCCCTTTGTATAGTGAAGCGAGATGTTGCCCGTCCAATATGGATTCAGTTTCTGCGAGAAGTGCAACTGGTAGTGGTTTTGCGTGTAATCATCAACCTGGTTTTCGTAATACCGCACTACATTATAGTTTTCGTCATAAATCGCACCGGCATAATTAAAGCGCCTGTTTTGTTTCAGGGTAGTTTCATCAAGTCCGTACCACGACTGGTAGGTAATTTCATGCCCGCCAAACGTGAGTGCTTTTATGATGGTGCTTTTACCGTGAAAGCCCCCGCTAATGTAATAGGAACTCAAGTCAGATGATGCCCGGTCAACGTATCCGTCAGAATTGATTTTGGAAATACGGGCATCGAACACCCATTTATTCTGAAGCAAACCGGTTCCGGTTTGAAAGGTGTATCGCTGCGTGTTGAACGAACCCGCGGCAAGTGTGGCCTCAGCATAGGGTTCGGCAACGAGTGCAGTGGTTTGGAGATTAACGGTAGCACCAAAAGCGCTGCCCCCATTGGCAGATGTGCCCACCCCGCGCTGAACCTGGATGCTTTGCGTGGAAGAGGCAATATCGGGCACGTCAACCCAGAATGTTCCCTGCGATTCGCTGTCGTTGTATGGAATGCCGTTGATGGTTACGTTAATGCGTGTGGCATCGCTTCCGCGGATGCGCATGCCGGTGTACCCAATGCCGTTGCCGGCATCGGATGTGGTAACCAGCGAGGGTGTCCAGTTAAGAAGCATGGGCAAATCCTGCCCGAAATTTTGTTTTTGAAGATCTTCTTTCGAAACGGTGGTGAATGTGGTTGGTGTTTTTTCGCTGGCACGCGTAGCCAGGATGATTACCTCATCGGTTAGGCGTGTGGCTTCTTCTAAACCAATGTTCAATTCGGTGTCGCGTTCGCCTACTGTAATGTGTTTGGTTTCATATCCCACAAAGCGAATTTCAAGAACGAAAGTTTCCTCATCGGTTTTTGCCATGCTGAAATAGCCGTCTGTATCGGTTACGGTAGTCAGGCGGTCGCCCAGCCGGGTAATTGTTGCACCGGCCAGTGCCGTTTTTGTTTTGGAGTCTTCTACCCGCCCGCGGATAATCTCCTGCGCGTGTATGCTCCCGCCAACCAGCAGGAAGCCGATAACTGAAATTTTGGTAAACATAATTTTTGTTGGTTTAAGCCCGCAGCACACAGGGGAATGTTCTGCTTACATTAAACCGTCCTGAAACAGGACTTTGCCTCCCTTCGGCCGCATTACCGGCATCAGGTTCTATGGGTATATTCTCAGCCCGTTGTTTTAAGGCACCCCTTGGGGCAAAGGTAGCAATCTGTATTCTGATTTCTGCATGGTAAGTTCTATTTTTGGCCATGCTTAACGCCCAGGTCAATAACCGTAGCTTCACCATCCTGTCAGCTGGCGATGATGGCCTGGTAGTAAATGGTGAAAAGTTAAATTGGGATGTAGTGGAAATCGGCAAAGGGTATTTCCATATACTTTATAATAACCGGAGTTACCGGGCTGAAGTGGTAAAGGCCGAGCCGCTTGCAAAAACATTTACCATTAAGATTAACGGCAGCCGGTACGAAGTGGCGGTAAAAGATCGGTTCGATTTGCTGCTTGAAAAACTCGGCATGAACAACGCATCAACCGGTGCCATTAATTTCATAAAGGCGCCCATGCCCGGGCTTATCGTGGAGTTGAAGGTAAAGAATGGTGATACGGTAAACTCCGGTGATCCGCTGCTTATCCTGGAAGCCATGAAAATGGAAAACGTGCTGAAAGCATCCGGGTCGGCTACCGTTAAAGCCGTTAAGGTTAAGAAGGGTGACAGTGTTGAGAAAGGGCAGGTGCTGGTTGAATTCAGCGCCTGAGGTTTCTTTTGATGCATGCTGCATTTCTGAATATATTGCCGGGATTTTTAGTTGCTACTTATGAAGTACAAACGCATACTGCTCAAGCTTAGCGGAGAGGCCCTGCAGGGCTCCAATAAAGAAACCCATATTGATCCGGCCATGCTCGAGCAGTATTCGGAGGAGATAAAACGGGTAAAGGAAAAAGGGGTTGAACTGGCCATTGTAATAGGCGGAGGAAATATTTTTCGCGGAGGCGAGGCCGATGTGCTTGGCATTGATCGGGTTCAGGGCGATTACATGGGCATGCTGGCAACGGTTATCAACGCCATGGCGCTGCAAAGTGCACTTGAACGGCACGGTCTGTACACCCGGCTGATGTCGGGTATTAAAATGGAGCAGGTTTGCGAGCCGTTCATCAGGCGCAGGGCGATCCGCCACCTCGAAAAGGGGCGGATTGTTATTTTCGGAGCGGGTATCGGCAACCCGTACTTCACAACCGATTCCACCGCCAGTTTGCGGGCCATTGAAATCCAGGCCAATGTTGTGCTGAAAGGTACGCGGGTAGATGGCGTGTATAGCAAGGATCCCGAAAAATTTACCGATGCGGTACGGTACAGCAAGCTGTCATTCCAGGAAGCGTATGAAAAAAACCTGAACATCATGGACATGACGGCCTTTACGCTGTGCATGGAAAACAAATTGCCGATCATCGTATTCGATATGAATAAAAAGGGCAACCTGCTGAAAGTGGCAATGGGCGAGGAAGCGGGTACACTTATCAGTTAGGTATTTTTTCGGATGTACCACCAACTACGTAATTTAGGGTAATTGCTGCAACAGAAATTGTTGAGTTATGGAAGAAATTGAAATGTACCTTGAGGATGCCAAAGAGCACATGATGAAATCGCTGAACCATGTGGGCCATGAGCTTACCAAAATTCGGGCAGGCAAAGCTAATCCGGCCATGCTCGATGGCGTACAGGTTTCGTATTACGGCACGATGACTCCGTTGAACCAGGTATCCTCCATGACCACACCCGATGCGCGCACTATTTTTATAAAGCCCTGGGAAAAAAATCTGATCCCTGAAATTGAGAAGGCCATCCGCGATGCCAACCTTGGGCTTAACCCCCAGAATGACGGTCAGCAGGTAATCGTTAACATTCCCATGCTTACCGAAGAAAGGCGCAAGCAGCTGGTAAAACAGGTTGGCCATGAGTGCGAACAGGGCCGCATCAGCATCCGCAACATCCGCAAGGAAACAAACGAGCACCTGAAGAAAATTAAAGGTGCTTCAGAAGACGACATTAAAGACGCAGAAGCGACCGTTCAGAAATTCACCGATGAATTTATTGCAAAGATTGACGCACTGATGAAGAAAAAGGAAAGCGAAATCCTGACGGTGTAAGCTGTATAAAAATGGAGGACCAGGGATTTTTGAACAAGGCAAAAGCAGCAACAATGAAATTCATAAAACGACTGCTATTAATTTTACTGGCAATCGGCCTGGTAGTGATGTTGTTTATGTACTTCGGGGTATTTGAGCGGGGTGTAATGGCCGGAAAAGTGCTGCGGATTGCCGAAAAGGGTGTGATCTTTAAAACATACGAAGGACAACTTAGCCGCGAAGCTTTCGGATCGTTAAAGGGAGCAAGCCCGCTGGCCGAAACCTATGACTTTTCGGTTGAAGGCAGCCAGGCGGAAGTGCTTAAAGACCTTCAGGCAGTTGCGTTATCCGGTGAGCGCGTAAACCTGCACTTTGTAAAGCGCTACATGAAATTTCCCTGGCGTGGCGATACCCGGGTATTTATTACCCGCGTTGAACGAAGCGCCCCTCAGCCATGAGGTGCATAGGTTTACTGCTGTTTATTTTCCTGTTTACGTTTGCCGCAGCCCAGCGCAAACTGCACCTCCCGAAAGGTTCCTCACTTGTTAAGGTGTTTGTGAAAAATGGCCGGCAGCATACAGGTATTTTGAAGGATGCCGATCAAGCAGGACTGACCATAACCAGTCTTGCCGATCCCGATGCAATTGAAAAGTTTTCACCGGAAGATATCCATCGTTTTGAAATCCGTAAAGTGAACAGTGTGAAGCGAAATACTCTTGTTGGCGCAGGCCTGGGCTTTATAGCCGGATTTGCCATTGGCTGGGATGAATACAAAACCGGAAGCGGAACCGACATTAACCAACTCGGGCATGCAG
>JAGUUF010000196.1 GCA_020063545.1 Cytophagales bacterium | reverse complement strand
GGATGGTTAGCTGCTGACCGAGGGTAAGGTCGAGCCCGAAAGCCTGTGCAATAAATACAGCCGACACGCCCTGGTGAATGCTGGTGCCATCCATGTTAATGGTTGCGCCCAGCGGCAGTACAAAGCTGGAAACTTCTTCAGAGATGCCCAGCCTCTTTTCGGCACAGTCAATGGTAACCGGCAACGTGGCTGCGCTTGAACTGGTGGAAAAGGCAAGTACCTGTGCGGGAAGAATACCTTTAACAAATTTAAGGTACGGCATTTTGGTAAACGTTTTCAGGATGAGCGGGTAACTGATGAAAACCATCACCGCAAGGCCGAGGATAACGTTTAGGCTATACACACCCAACGCTTTCATTAACTGAAGATCGATATTCAGGCTGGCCAGCAGGGCGAACACGCCAACCGGAGCAAAGCGCATAATCAGGTCAACAATTTTCAGGATAACTTCATTGGTGCCGTCAAAGAATGACTTCACCGGCTTGATCTTATCGGGCTTTGCCAGGATCATCGCAATGCCAAAGAGGATGGCAAAGAAAATCACCTGCAGCATGTTGGTGTTGTTGGAGACTGCTCCGAAAATATTATCGGGCACAATATCAACCAGCACCTGCAGCGGGCCTTCGTCTTTAATATCATGCGCGGATGAAATCCGGTTGCCGATGTCGGAAGCATAGGCGTTGCTGAGTTCTTCCCGTTTTTCGGGCGTTAAAAATTTTCCGGGTTTAATAAGGTTCACCAGCACCAGCCCGATGGTTACGGCCAAAACCGTGGTGGCCAGGTACAGGCCAATGGTTCTTCCGCCAATGCGCGAAAGTTTGGAGACATCCGAAAGATTGGAGATGCCGTCAATGAGGGAGAAGATGATGAGCGGAATGGCAATGAGCTTAAGGCAGTTGATGAAGATCGTTCCCCACGGTTTTATCCACGAGGCTGTAAAATCCGCCAGGCCCAGGCTGGATGCACTCAGGCCCCAGATCATGCCCAGTGCCATGCCAATCAGGATTTTTCCGTAGAGGGGAAGTTTTGGGAACTTCATAGCCTAAAAATAAGAGTATTTACCAAAGTAGCCGTGTTGTGTAAAGAGCAGGCAATTTTTCAGCTTACCAGCTGCTGCTGGCACCGCCCCCGCCTGAGCTGCCCCCGCCCCAGCTTCCACCGCTACCGCTGGATGATGAACTGCCGCTGTCGGAAGAGGAAGCCACAAGCATCGGAATAATATACTTGTCGATGTGGTGATGGCCGCAGTGCAGGCACGTGCGCTCTTCTTCGCCATAGCCGGCAGCGCTGTACGTTGCGTGTTGAATGGTTCGCCTGGCGCCAAAGTAATAGGTTAAAAAGTTGCACTTCGGGCAATGGCTAAATTTTGTAGTAGCGTTTGGGTAGCGCAGCGACTCAACTGAGCCGCAGGCTGCGCACCGCCATACATCATGATCAACCGTGCCGGCCTTTTCTTCGGCAATCTGGCCGGAGTGCATAAACTCATCTTCTTCCGCTTCCGACAACCTGCGCATTGTTGCCTGGCATTTTTTGCACACGAGCGGGCGGTTCCGGTAGTCGTTTCGTTTTTTACGCCAGTTCAGGTAAACAAAAATCATCGGGATGAAGCACACCACCGCTACGCTTATCCAATACGATTTCTGCCGGTTGAGAAAGTTGTAGGCATCTTGTTGCCCCAGGTCTTTCATGATTGATTCGGAAACCCGTATTGCCCTGAAATACCGTTCGAGAAAGAAAGTGACGAGCAGAAGATACAAGCCTGAAAGAAATACTAAAAACGGAGGTACAAGCACGGTCGTCAGGGTAACGTATAAACCTGGCACCGCTGCGTAATATAAAAACCACCGCTTCCACGACAGGCGAAACCGATCAAGAGTATTTGATGAACCTTTACTCAACCGACTTAACAATGCAATGATGATGATTACACCGTAAATTCCACCGAGAAAAAAATATAACCCTCCAATACCGGCTGAAGGTTTACGTGGACCATGTATTCCCTCCACCGGAGCCATTATTTCTTCTGCTGCTTCAGGCTGCTGCAACAGGTTTACCGCAGCCCGGATGCCCTGCAGCATGCCGGTGTTGTAATCGCCTTTTTTAAAGTAGGGCACCATGTGCCGTTGCTGGATGCGCTTACAGGCGGCATCGGTTAAAACACCTTCCACGCCATAGCCGGTATGAAAGCGTATGGTGCGCTGGTCAAGAATGAAGAGAATCAATAACCCGTTGTCGTTGCTGGCCTGGCCGATGCCCCAGTAGCCGAACAGCCGCTGCGCAAAATCAACATGCTCCTCGCTGCCAATGGACGGAAGCATGACCACGGCTACCTGGGCGGTTGCATTTTTTTCGAGTTCGGTAAGCAGTTGGTTGATACGGGCAACGGTGGTGTCGTGCAGGATGTGAGCGGGATCGCTGACATAGCTGTTGTTAACCAGCTTGGTGTTGGGTACCGTTTCGACCGTATAGGTTTGTGAATAACCGGCAAGGGCAACTGCGGTTACGAAGCAAAGCGTAAGCAGTTTTTTCATTTTAAATTTTTGAAAGTTTTGAGCGCAGCAGGAAGTCGGCCAGTACCAGCGCAGCCATGGCTTCAACAATGGGCACGGCACGGGGTACAACACAGGGGTCGTGCCTGCCTTTGCCCTGAATGGTAACTTCATTACCTTCTGTATCTACACTTTGCTGGTCCTGCATGATGGTAGCCACCGGCTTAAAAGCAACGTTAAAGTAAATATCTTCGCCATTGCTGATACCCCCCAGGATGCCGCCAGAATGGTTGGTCTTCGTGCGGATGGTTCCTTTATCGTTTACAAATTCATCGTTGTGTTGAGAGCCGCGAAGGGTAACGCCATCAAATCCGCTGCCGTATTCAAAGCCTTTTACGGCATTAATGCTCAGCATGCCTTTGCCTAACTGTGCGTGCAGTTTATCGAACACCGGCTCGCCCAACCCAACCGGTGTGTTTTTGATAACGCAGGTAACTACGCCACCGATTGTATCGCGGCTAAGCCTTACCTCGTCAATCAGGGCGATCATTTTTTCGGCTGTAGCCGGATCGGGGCAGCGCACGATAGTGCTTTCTGTTTTTGATAAGTCGAGTTGCGTGTACGGAGGTGCTTTAATAGCACCCACCTGCGAAACATAAGCCTGTATTTCAATGCCGGATTTATTCAGCAATAATTTTGCGATGGCACCGGCAGCAACCCGTGCGGCAGTTTCGCGGGCCGAGCTTCTTCCGCCTCCCCGGTGGTCGCGCAAACCGTATTTTGTTTGATACGTATAATCGGCATGCGATGGCCGAAACGTTTTTTCCAGGTGGCTGTAGTCTTTGCTGCGCTGGTCTTTGTTTTCGATAACCAGGGCAATAGGCGCACCGGTAGTTTTTCCTTCAAACACTCCTGAGAGTATCTGAAAGCTGTCATCCTCTTTTCGCTGTGTAGTAATTTTTGATTGCCCCGGTTTCCTTCGACTGAGCTCCGATTGAATGAAAGCCTCGTCAATTTCCAACCCGGCCGGGCAGCCGTCAATCACCACACCTATGGCCGGACCATGCGATTCGCCAAAGGTAGTGATGCGGAAGAGCGTGCCGAAGGAGTTCATCAGAAATTCAAGGTTCAGGATTCAAGATTCAAAATTCAGGATTCATGATTCAGCATTGAACCCTGAATCGTGAATTTGGAATTATTTCCGGAAGACAAGATAAGCCGAACCGGCCATGATTACCAAAACCAGGGCATTAATTACCCACCTGAGCCAATCGGAATCTGAAACTGTTTTAAGCG
>JAGUUF010000394.1 GCA_020063545.1 Cytophagales bacterium | reverse complement strand
CAGGCCCATCGCCCGCATTATCCGTAACGATGGGCCCGATGCCTACATCGCGGAAGACGGCACCATTATGCCGGTTTCCGGAAAATTCACAGCCCGCGTTGTACTCATCGGTGGCAATAACGTTCGTGCGCTGCTGCAAAGAGAAAATATAACAACGGATGAAGAAGGCAGGAACCTGATGAACCTGCTTGAAAAAATTGCCAGCGATGCATTTTGGCGTGCACAGGTAGCACAGCTTAACCTCAACGGTAAAAACAAAATTACCATGCTGCCCCAGGTGGGGGCGCAAACCATCGAATTTGGAACAGCCGAAAACTGTGAAGAGAAGTTGAAGAAACTCCGGATTTTCTATAAGGAGATTCTTCCGCAGATGGGCTGGAACCGCTACAAGCGGGTGAACGTAGAGTATGCCGGTCAACTAATTGCCGAATGAACATGAACTTTTTAACACTAAACCTATACCACTTTTACACAACCACTAATTGTTAACGCTATGGAACAGGAAAAAATAATTGTAGGTCTCGATATCGGCACAACAAAAATCTGTGCCATCGTAGGCCGGAAAAACGAATTCGGCAAACTCGAAGTGCTGGGCATGGGCAAAGCCGAATCGGAAGGCGTAGTTAAAGGCATTGTCTTTAACATCGACAAAACCGTATATGCCATCGAAAAGGCCATAAAAGAAGCAGGCGACCAGGCCGGCATTGATATTGGCGTGGTTAACGTGGGCATTGCCGGGCAGCACATCAAAAGTTTTATCCAGCATGGCGGCCTAACCCGCACCTCGAAGGAAGATGAAATTTCCATTGACGATGTGGAACGCCTCACCCAGGACATGTACCGCATGGTAGTGCCCCCGGGCAGCCAGATTATCCATGTGATGCCGCAGGATTACATGGTGGACTATGAAGAAGGCATAAAGGAACCGGTGGGCATGTCGGGCGTAAGACTCGAAGCCGACTTTCACATCATTACCGCGCAAACCAACGCCATCAACAACATTAACAAGTGCGTGCGCAGGGCCGGCCTCGAAATTGATGACCTCATCCTGGAGCCGCTCGCATCAAGCCTTGCCGTGCTCAGCAGCGATGAAAAAGAAGCAGGCGTTTGCCTGATTGATATTGGCGGTGGCACAACCGATATCGCCATCTTTTATGACAACATCATCCGCCATACGGCCGTCATCCCGTTCGGGGGCAACATCGTAACCAACGACATCAAGCAGGGGCTGATGGTGCTTCCGCAGCAAGCCGAGCAACTCAAAACCCGGTTCGGCAAAGCCATTGCAGAAGAAGCTAGCCCGAATGAGATCGTGTCCATACCGGGCATCCGCAACCGCTCGGCAAAAGAGATTTCCGTAAAGAACCTGGCCAACATCATCCAGGCGCGCATGGAAGAAATTATTGAAATGGCGCATGCCGAAATCATCAGCTCCGGGTTTGAAAACAGGCTGGCCGGAGGAATCGTCATTACCGGTGGCGGTGCCCAACTTAGCAACCTGAAGCAACTGGTGGAGTACATGACCGGCATGGATACGCGCATCGGCTATCCGAATGAGCACCTTGGCAAAAGCAAGATTGAGGCCGTGAAGAGCCCCATGTACGCCACGGCCGTAGGGCTGGTGCTGGCCGGCTTCCGCTCGCTCGATGAGCGCGAGGATACCTACAAGGAAGCACGCGAGGTGGTGAAAACTACCCGCACTGCTAAAAAAACACCAACGAAGAACTTCTTTAACGAGATACTGATGAAAACAAAGAGCTTGTTGATTGATGACCTCGATGGGAAGAATGAATACTAATCAAAACAGAAACCACTAAACCCAACAGATATGTTTGAAACCGGATCGTACAAATTTGACATCCCCAAACACACCGTGAGTGCACCGCGCTCCATCATCAAGGTGATTGGTGTGGGCGGAGGAGGAAGCAATGCCGTGAACCACATGTTCAGGCAGGGTATTAAAGATGTGGAATTTGTGGTATGCAACACCGATGCGCAGGCACTTAACGCCAGCCCGGTGCCCACCAAACTCCAGATTGGTGCCGACCTTACCGAGGGCCTCGGCTGCGGGGCAAACCCTAAAATCGGCAAAGGTGCTGCACTCGAAAGCAAAGAACTTATCAAAGAATTTCTGCAGGGAACCAAAATGCTTTTTGTTACCGCGGGCATGGGCGGAGGCACCGGAACGGGTGCCGCACCCGTCATTGCCAAAATTGCCAAGAGCATGGGCATCCTTACGGTAGGCATTGTCACCATCCCGTTTGCCTTTGAAGGAAAGAAAAAACAACTGCAGGCCGAGGCCGGTATCAAATCGCTTCGCCACAGCTGCGACACCGTGCTGGTAATTGTAAACGACAAGCTGCGCGAAATCTACGGCAACCTGCCCATCGGCAAGGCCTTTGCCCAGGCCGACAATGTGCTGACTACCGCGGCCAAGGGAATTGCTGAAATCATTACGCTGGCCGGTTATGTTAACGTTGACTTCCAGGATGTTCGCACAGTGATGCTGAATGCCGGACCTGCTGTTATGGGAACAGCCGAAACCCGTGGCGAAAACCGGGCGCGTAACGCAGCCAGCGGGGCGCTATCCTCCCCGCTGCTCGATAACTGCGACATTATGGGCGCCAAGAAAATCCTGCTTTCCATCGTATCGGGCGCTGAAGCGGAATTGCAGATGGATGAGTTGATGGAGATAACCGGCTACATCCAGGAACAGGCCGGCCAGGAAGCGGAAGTGATCTTCGGCCACGGTGTTGACCCTGAACTGGGCGACCGCCTGCGGGTAACCGTTATCGCCACCGGCTTTGAAGGCGAAGCCCCTGAAGAGGAACCTGCTGCCAGGGACGAAGAAAAACCTGCCGAACCGGAAGTTAAAAAACACGACCTGGAGCGAAGCCAGACCTGGCTGTTCGAACAGGATAAGGCGGTGGACGCTCCGAAGGAAATTGAGTTGAAAGTTACCAACGAACCGGTAGCGGGTGTTACAGCACCCCGGGAAGAAGAACCGGTTGATGATGACTTTACCGAGCAGCGCGAGATCATTTTTGATGAACCCTATGGCAAAACCGAAATGCCGGTAACCGATGACTTTGGCGATGACGGTGACGAGGGCCTTTTTGGCACACTGGATGATGAGTTTGATATGGCAGCCGAAAAATCGGCCGACCAGGTAATCAATAACGAAGGGATGATGGAAATGCGCAATACTAAAGAACGGCTGCGGCAGCAGGCCGAACAGCGCAAGGAAAAACTGAAGCAGGCCCGTAAGCAGGAGATGACCAAGGAAGAGTTTAACGAAAAGTGGGCGCTGCCGGCTTACCTGCGCAGGGGTGTGAAGATGGACAACATCCCGCACTCGTCCGACCAGTTTATTTCGAAGTATAACCTCAATGATGAAAACAGCCTGTTGGGCAACAACAGGTTTTTACACGATAATGTGGACTAAAAAAAAACTGAAATGCGGTTAGCGGTTTCAACGATTTCAAAGGTATGGCATTTCCGGTGTGACTGGTATTTTACTCCATTCGTAGTGGTTGTTGGTTGTAAATACTTTTTGCCGGCACCGGAATGCCTTCTTATCAATTCTGCCTGAGCAGGATTATTTTTTTGCCTTTGAAAAGCCCCGGCAGACGGCTGGGGTTTTTTTATTGTCCGGGGTAAAAGGTGGTTTTTTCCATGTTTTTAGCCCCTTTTTAGCGGCTGGCACCAACCTTGCCTTACATAGCCAAACAGTTGACTTATGAAAAACACAATTTTTATTGCAATGCTGATAGGGTTATCGGCCTGCGAATTTTACTACACCGATCCGTACGTCAATTCCGTTGGCCGCCTGGAGGGGCGGTATGCAGTAAGTGAGTACAGCGAAACATATAACCGTTACCTTGATTATACCATCTGGATTACCGCGTCCGGATACGGATCACAGGAAGTACGCATTGAAAATTTTTACGGTGCTGATATCCGTGTGTACGCAACCGTCAGTTACAACAAAATCACCATCTGGCGCCAGACGGTTAACGGGTATACCGTAGAAGGAACAGGAACCATTTACGGCAACGAGATTACGTTTACGTACAGTGTTCGCAATACCTGGAGTAATTCAAGAACGGATTTCTGCGAGGCCACCGCGTGGCGCGATTAGCCAGGTTACCGGGCGAAGTGATTCAAAATTTGCTGTTTTGAACGGTTTCGGGCTTTGCGTTCGGGCGGGTTTCTGAGCACAAAACTGTCAACCAGCACTACACTTGAATAGAAGCACAAAGCTCCAAGTTTACACGTCAACCCGCCTGACGCAAAACCGATGTTAGTGGCTGCCGTTCTTCTCGCTGTCTGACAAGTTTTGTTTTTCATATTATGCTTTGTCCAAAAGTTAATAGGTTGTTGTCCGGGTCAAGTAATGCAAATTCTCTCTGTCTCCAAGGTTTTGTTTCTAAATGTCCGTTTGGGTGAATTGATACTTTGTTGTCCAAAAGTGTTTGGTAAAGTTTATCAATGTCGTTTGTTCTGATATAAACTTGTCCGTAGTTTTCTTTAGGGTCAAGGTCTTTGAACTCAAAAAAGTGAATTTGAATATTGTCCTTATGAACCATTAAATAACCTTCAAAGTCATTGTCGCCAAAAAGTTGAAACCCTAATTTATTTACGTAATAGTCTTTCGTT
>JAGUUF010000145.1 GCA_020063545.1 Cytophagales bacterium | reverse complement strand
TGTCGGAAAAACCTTCTTTAATAATATCGTGGGCAATCCGGCAGATTTGGGTGTATAGAATCATCTCCCGCTCCGTTCGGGTTTCCAGCCAGCCTACGGCCAATTTTTCGGCCGATACCACATTGGCGTGCATTTTTTTTGGAAGGGCGCTCATCAGTTTGGTGTGATGGGAATGGGTTAACCCATCAGCATGCCCGTAGTAATCCGACATGTTAACGCCAATTTTTTTCGGGTTCCGTTCGGCAATGATTTTTGCCAGTTGCGCCCACTGGTCGGGTTGGGCATCCGGGTCCCACGAGCGCTTGAAAATTTTGCCCACATCATAACGCGAAACTGCCAGGCATTCAATTTCTTTATCCGCACCCCGATCGAACATAACCAGCATGGTGGTTCTGCGGGCGGCAAACCAGGTGGCCGGCAGAAAGGTGCGGATAACCGGGTCTTCGTTGTACTCGCTGCTCATCACCACCCACAGGTCAATGCCTTCCCTGCGCATCAGCTTCGGTAACACCGTGCGGATGCGCTCTTCGAGCAATTCATCAATCACGCGGGCCTGCTCGCGTTGAGAAAGGATTACGGGGTATTGCGCGGATGCAGTGAAAACAATAAGGAAACATAAATAATGAAGTACTTTCATATTTGTGATTTTAATTACTTGGTGGGAGGCCAATTCAACAATCCGAAATCTGCAATCTAAAATCGAAGAATGCAACGTTCATTTTTAAGCAGTTCGCTGGCGCGCTCCACGTCAATATGCGAGCGTGCATCGTCCATTTGTTTTCGCACTGAGCCGATGATTTGTTTCATGTGCATGGATTCGATGAAGCGCTTTACATCTTCCTTGTTTTCCAGTATCAGTTTGGGCACCGGTGTTGGTTTGTCGTCTTCGCCTTTGGCCACCATGGTAAAAAACGAAGAGTTGGTATGCTTAATGGTGTTGGTCTTTACATTCATGGCCTCAACCCGTATGCCCACAATCAGCGATGTGTTGCCAACATAGTTTACCGAGGCGTGCATTGAAACCAGTTCGCCCACTTCAACGGGCTGCAGAAACTCCACGCGGTTTACCGTAACGGTAACGCAATAGGTGCCGGCATGTTTACTGGCACAGGCGTAGGCCACTTTATCCATTAAAGAGAGCAAAATGCCGCCATGGATTTTTCCGCCAAAATTGGCGTAGGCGGGTATCATCAATTCGGTAATGGTGGTTTGTGAATAGCGTACGGGCAGGGCATCGGCAACCATAGCAGGTTTGGGTTAGGTTTGCACTACCAAAATACACTAATCTGCAGACTTGCCCGTGAAGAGGTTTTTGGTTAGCCGGTTAAACCGGAAAAACATGGCCAGTGCCGTTATGGTGAGACCGATGAGCAGGCCAGACCAGATGCCGTTTGCCCCCAGTTGCAATGGGAAACCGAGCAGGTAGCCAAGCGGCAGCCCGATAACCCAATAAGCAACGAATATGAGCAGCGAGGGAATCTTAACATCCTGAATGCCGCGCAGCGCACCAATGCAAACCACCTGCATGCCGTCTGAGAGTTGAAATAAGCCTGCAATGATCAGCAGCGGGCCCGCCATGGCAATTACCTCCGGGTTATCGATATACAATGCGGGAAGCCGGTACCGGGCAACGATAAATACAATACCCCATACGGCCATAAGCAAGGCACCCATACCCATTAAGGTGAAGCCCGCATGCCTGAGCATGCTTACGTTTTTCTGGCCCAGGTAGCTGCCCACCCGTATGGTTGCCGCAGCGCCCAGGCCCGAAGTGGTCATGTAACTGATGGTGGCCAGGTTAATGGCAATCTGGTGTGCGGCAAGTGCCGTTGTTCCCAGCCAGCCCATCATAATGGCCGAAAAGCCAAAGGCACTCACCTCGAAAATAAACTGGATGCCTGCCGGGATGCCGATGTGCAGCATGCGGTTAATGAGTTTGCGGGAATAGTTTCCAAATAAAAAACCCGGTCGGTAGCTGGCAAAACTTTTTCCATAGTAGATGTAGAGGGCCATCCATATACCCATAAGTGTTCTGGCAATTAGCGTGGCCCAGCCGGCCCCGTTCAATCCAAGTTCAGGGAAACCGAGCTCGCCATAGATGAGCACGTAATTCAGAAAAATGTTTACCAGGTTGCTGGTGATAACGATAATCATGGCCATGCGGGTGCGGTGCAGCCCTTCGCCAAACTGGCGGAAGGTTTGGAATACCATGGTTGGAAAGATGCCGAGCAGGATAATGTGGAGGTACGGAATTGTGAGGTCAACAACATCAGCCGGTTGGTTAAGAATATGCAGCACCGGTGTAACCGCAAACCCGATGATGACCAGTATGAAACCCGATACCAGGTTGATAACATATCCGTGGCGGAGCGATTCAATTACCTGGTGCTTGTCGTTACGGCCATCCGCTTCGGCTACCAGGGGAGTAATGGCGTACGAAACACCGATACCGAACGTGAGCAGCAAAATAAAGATAACGTTAGCCAGCGAAGCTGCTGCCAACGGGGTTGCCCCGGTTTGCCCAATCATAACGCTGTCGGCCACGCCCGTCATTACCTGGCCCAGCATGCTAAGCATTACCGGGTAGGCCAGGAAAAAATTTGTACGGATGTGTTCACGGATGGTCATGCAGGCTAAACGGAAAAAAGCAGCACAGGTTTTGGTTCAGATATTCTTCAGCCGTGCAAGTTTAAGCAAACCGGCAATGCTCATGCTGTCGGTAATCTCACCTTTCAGCACCATATCAATCGCATCTTTCAACGGAAGTTTCTTCACTTTCAGATCAGCCTCAGTTTCTTCAGGCGCTGAAGTGCCTTCAGTCAATTCTTCAGCAAGAAAAATAAAGGCTTCTTCATCGGTAACGGAGTTTGATGTGTGCATGCGCAGCAGGAGTTGCCATCGGTTGGCGGTTAAACCGGTTTCTTCCAAAAGTTCGCGTTTGGCCGCTTCAAGCGCAGGCGTACCCACCGGCCCGCCACCTTCGGGTATTTCCCATGAAAATTCATTCAACGTATAGCGGTGCTGACCAACCAGCCAGGTGTTGCCTTCATTATCAACCGGTATGATGCCGATGGCGTTGTTTTTAAAATGCACTTTGCCGTAAATGCCCTTTCCACCTGAAGGATTGATTACGTCATGTTCTTCCACGCGGATCCAACGGTTGTTATACACTTCGCGGGTAGTGAGGGTTGTCCAGGGATTCATGGGAATCAAAATTCAGGGTTGAATGTCCAAGATTAATGAAATCCTGTCATTTTGAATCTTGAATTTTGAATTTTGAATCGTGAACTTTGAGCGCCATGCTACGTTCCTCCTTTTCCAATAACCTGATTGAAGCCGGATGTGATGAAGTAGGGAGGGGTTGCCTGGCGGGCCCCGTTGTGGCCGCGGCTGTTATTCTGCCTAAAAATTACCGGCACGCAATTCTGAATGACTCCAAACAGCTTACCCATGATGAACGATTGGCGGTGCAGGATGATATCCTCCGCGATGCCCTTGCCTGGGCTGTTGCCGAGGTGGACAATGAAGAAATTGACCGGATTAATATTCTGAATGCCTCATTTAAAGCCATGCACCTGGCCATTGAAAAATTAACCATCAAACCAGGCCTGCTGCTTATTGACGGCAACCGGTTTAAACCGTTTGGCGATCTGCCGTTTCATTGCATTGTAAAAGGCGATGCAACCTACCTGGCTATTGCAGCAGCAAGTGTGCTCGCTAAAATCCATCGCGATAACGTTATGCAAAAACTGGCGGCCGATTTCCCCGGCTATGGCTGGGAAACCAATGTAGGCTATCCCACCGAAGAGCACCGGGAGGGGATAAGGAAACTGGGCATCACGCCTTTTCACCGGAAGTCGTTCCAGTTACTGCCTTCCCAACTCGAACTTTTTGAGGAGTAGAACTTGTTTGTATCGCATGTGCCTGATTTTCATTTCCCTTAATCATCACCCACATTATAAACTTATCCTTGCCGGCAACCGCGATGAGTTTTATAAACGCAAAACCGCTCCTGCACACTTTTGGGATGATTACCCGCACATTGTTGGCGGCCGCGACCTGGAAGCAAACGGCACCTGGCTGGCCATGTCGCAGCATGGCAAACTCAGCATGGTTACCAACTACCGCGACCTGAAAAACCTGAAACCTGTGGCGCCATCGCGGGGTGAACTCGTTTCGGAATACCTGGTAAATGGCGACCGACCTGACGAGTACCTGAACAGTGTGGCACAAAAATCAAGCGCTTACAACGGCTTCAACCTGGTGGTGGGCTACCCGGATTCGTTATATTATTATTCGAACTACCAGGGCCGTGTTCAAAAAATTAGCGAGGGCGTGCACGGGTTAAGCAACCACCTGCTCAATACACCCTGGCCAAAAGTAAAACGCGGAAAAGAGAAATTCAGTAAAGCAATTGCCGCGCCTAAGGTTGACCCGGCCATGCTTTTCGAATTGTTGTATGATGAGCAGCGTGCCCCCGACAGTGATCTGCCTGATACCGGTATTGGCCTGGATCGCGAACGCGTACTTTCCAGTATGTTTATTAAGAGTCCGGATTACGGGTCGCGGTGCTCCACTGTTATCCTGGTTTCCCGAAACAATGACGTAGTATTTACCGAGCGTGTATATAATCCGGATACGTTCGCGTATCGCGATACCGTTTTTGAATTTTCCATTCAGGGCTGATGCTGGGACATGAGTAAAAAGAAAGATAAAATGCCCACAGCCCTGAAAGTTATCCGGTGGGTATATCCCAAACTTGAAACGGCAATTCCTTTTCTGGCGTACCGCCTGTTTGTCTACATTTTTTTTACGCCACTCCGTTACCGGCCAACCGAAAAGGAACGAAAGGCAGTTTTGTTTAGTGAAATGTTTACCATAACGGCAGCCGGGAAAAAAATTCAATGTTATCGCTGGGGCAGTTTTTCCAGGTATGTGTTGGTTGTTCACGGCTGGGCAGGCCGGGCTACGCAGTTCAGGCGCTTTATTAAGCCGCTGAATAACGCAGGCTACTCGGTTGTTGGGTTTGATGGCCCGGCACACGGTAAATCAGAAGGACGCAACACCGACATCCTGGAGTATGAAACGGTATTAAAAACGTTCGTTGAGCAACAGGGTATCCCCGATGCGATAATTGCTCACTCGTTTGGCGGTGCGGCCGTGATTTTTGCCGCGGCCCACGGGTTACCCGTAAAAAAACTCATTAACATTGCCAGTCCTTCAATAGGCGATGAGATAATTGACACCTACCTTAAAGCGATAAACGGTTCGGAAAAGACAAAGCTGTTTTTTAAAAAATATGTTTTGCAAAAAACCGGTAAGCCGTTCGATGCCTTTACGGCCAGTTACAAAATCAAAGAGGTAAAGCAGCCAATGGAACTGCTGCTGGTGCACGATGAAGGCGACAACGAAGTAAGCATGAATCATCCGCTGGCCATACAAAAGGTTTACCCGAAAGCAGAGTTGCTGCGCACCACCGGGCTTGGGCATACCCGTATTCTGAAGGATAATGCGGTTATCCGGCAGGTTGTAACATTTATTGAGCGGCCATCGTCCTAATGGGCATTTCTTCAATAAGTTGCTTCATTATGTAATTTGGGCGATGAGTCTAATACTAATAGGCAACCTGACGAAACAAAATTGCAGGTCATCAGTTTAACCTAAGGCAACCGATTGCAGGCATGAAAATCATCGAAACACACAATATTTCCAAGGTGTATAAAATGGGCAACAATGAAGTACGCGCCCTTCAGTCCATTTCCATAACCATCAACAAGGGGGAGTATGTTGCCTTTATGGGTCCTTCGGGTTCGGGTAAATCAACCTTGATGAATATTGTCGGCTGCCTGGATTCGCCTACTTCGGGCACCTACATTCTCAACAACCACGTAGTTAGCGAGATGACCGAGAATGAACTGGCGGAAGTACGAAACAAGGAGATTGGGTTTGTGTTTCAAACGTTTAACCTGCTGCCGCGTGCCACTGCACTGGAGAATGTAGCGCTGCCACTCATTTATGCCGGCTACAGCCGCAGCGACCGCGAAGAGAAAGCCATGGAAACCCTGGAAAGTGTTGGCCTGGGCGACCGGTGGCACCACAAACCCAACGAACTTTCGGGCGGCCAGCGCCAGCGCGTGGCCATTGCCCGTGCACTGGTTAATAATCC
>JAGUUF010000152.1 GCA_020063545.1 Cytophagales bacterium | reverse complement strand
TGAGTTTGATACGCCTGAGGGCGGATGGATTTCGTATATCATTCCGGCAATTTTTGACGATAAGGATTTTTATGCCGAAGCTAAGTTTACCCAACTGAGCGGTAACGAGAACAACGGATTCGGGTTTATCTGGGGCTACGAAGCCGACAGCAAACGGCTCAATAATTTTGTTATCTCCCTGAACGGCTACGCCAAAGTGTGGGCATCGGATGAAACACGGGGCGATGCGAAAGAATGGAAGCAGGTTGACGGAATAAACGGCAAAGGCAAAGCCAATGTACTGCGCATGGTACAACAAAACGGGCAGATGACATTTTTTGTAAACGGCAAGGAAGTTTTTAAAATGAAATCGCTGCCCTGGTATGGCAAGGGTTTCGGGTTTGTTACTTATACCCGGATGAAAATGACGGTTGATGATGTTATACTTGCCGGGCATACAACCATTAATTTGCCCGATAAACTCACTACCGGCCTGGTAAAAGAAAATCTTGGCCCGCAGGTGAACAGCCCGTACAATGAAGTAACCCCGAACATTACGGTTGACGGTAAAATGATTTTGTTTACACGCAAAAACAGCCCCGATAATATTGGTGGCGAGGCCGATGCATCGGATGTTTGGTTCAGTACTTCCGCTGACGGTGTTTCGTGGAGTAAAAGCAGGAATATGCAACAGCCTGTCAACTCCGAAAAGGTAAACAACATTACCGCCATCGGGCAGGACAACAACACCCTTTTGCTGGCCACCGGCAACGACTTTGAATTGTTTGAACGCACGGTAAACGGCTGGCGAAGCAAAGGCACTATTGGTGTTTACTATGAGAACGAACACCGGTATTTCGAAGCCACCCAGTCGGCTGACGGAAAAGCCATTTTGTTTGCCGCCAAAAACAGAAAGAGCCTCTTTTATAAAGACAACCTGGAAGAGAAAGACATTTTTGTAACCCTGAAGAATGCCCAGGGTAAATGGAGTGAGCCGGTTAACCTGGGCCCGGCCATCAACACCAGGGGTAACGAGGCATCTCCGTTTCTGGCTGCCGATGGCAAAACATTATATTTTGCATCTGAAGGTCATCCGGGCTATGGCGACATGGATATTTTTATGAGCAGGCGGCTGGATGATACGTGGACACGCTGGAGCAAGCCCGTAAACCTCGGCCCTGAAATCAATTCGTTTGGCTTCGATGCATACTACACCCTGCCGGCATCGGGCGAGTATGCCTACCTGTGCACCAACGCAGGAGGATTTGGTGAGTCGGACATTGTGCGCATCAAACTGCCCGAAGTGATCCGGCCCGAT
Source organism: Cytophagales bacterium (assembly GCA_020063545.1). Classification (GTDB taxonomy): domain Bacteria; phylum Bacteroidota; class Bacteroidia; order Cytophagales; family Cyclobacteriaceae; genus UBA2336. The sequence goes on along the minus strand of JAGUUF010000152.1, from coordinate 7,138 downwards.
CCGGTAGTGCTGGTGGTGGGCAAAGTGCTCAACGCGAAAACAAAAAAACCGGTGGAAGCCGGAATTGTATTTGAGAACCTCGTAACCCGCAAGGAAACCGGTGAGGCCATCTCCGATCCGGCAACGGGAGACTACCGGGTAGCGCTGCCCTATGGGATGAATTACGGATTGCATGCAAAGGCGAAAGGATACCTGTCGGTGAACGAAAACCTTACACTGGTTGATGTGCGCACCTACACCGAAATGCAAAAAGACCTCTACCTGGTTCCCATTGAAATTGGCGAAGCCATTCAGTTGAACAACGTGTTCTTTGAGCAGGGCCGCCCGCTGCTTAAGCCCGAATCGTACCCCGAACTCGACAGGCTGGTGCAGATACTGAAGGATAACCCGGCTATGGAAATTGAGCTGAGCGGGCATACCGATAATGTGGGCAACCCGAATGCGCTGCTTACCCTGTCGCAGGAGCGGGTGACCACCGTAAAAAATTACCTGGTTAAAAACGGCATTCACGGCTCGCGCATAACCGGAAAAGGCTACGGTGCCTCACAGCCGCTGGTGAAAAACGACACCGAAGAACACCGCAGGATGAACCGGAGGGTAGAGTTTACGATTACGAAAAAGTGAATACTTTTGAAGTATGGTAGCTGAGCTTAAAAAGGTACTAAAGCAAGTTGAAAGCCTGTCGGGCAAAAGGCAGCGTGAACTGGCAGCATTGATTTTGGATGAGATTAAGTGGGATAAGACTTTTGAGAATACGCAGGATGAATTAACGCATCTGGCCTCGGAAGCGGTGGGTGAGTATAAAGCCAGGAAAACAAAGCCGTTAAAAATCTGATTAAGTGCGCTCTGTCACTACTGAAAGGTTCCGTAAAGCGTATGAAAGGTTGCCGGCCAATGTTAAGTTAAAAGCAAGGGAGGTTTATGCGCGATGGAATAAGAACCTATACCACCCCTCGCTGAATTATAAGCAGATTCATAAAACCAAATCCATATACGCTGTCAGGGTAGGAAATTCTTATCGCGCTTTGGGCGTAAAAAATAAGAATACCATGATTTGGTTTTGGATTGGTTCTCACGAAGAATACAACAATCTTATAAGTCAGTTGTAGCATGCAAAAAATCCTGAACTACATCAATGGAGAACTGGTTGGGCCGGCCTCCGGAAAGTTTCTCGACAACTACAACCCGGCCGAAGGAAAGGTTTACAGCCAGGTGCCCGACTCGGACGCGGCTGATGTAAACAGTGCCGTTGACGCTGCGCAGCAGGCGTTCGAAGCCTGGGCCGCCATGCCCGTTGAAAAGCGCTCGGCCATTTTGCAGAAAATTGCTGACCTGGTTGACCGCGATCTCGACAAACTGGCGCTGGCCGAAAGTGTTGACCAGGGCAAGCCCGTTAAACTTGCCAAAGCGGTGGATATACCCAGGGCCTCCTCCAACATGCGCTTCTTTGCAACGGGCGCCATCCACTTCGCATCCGAAGCGCACGTTACCGGAACGGAAGCAGTCAATTACACGCTGCGCACACCAATAGGTGTTGCCGGCTGCATCTCACCGTGGAACCTGCCGCTTTATTTATTTACCTGGAAGATTGCGCCTGCCCTTGCGGCAGGCTGCACCGTGGTGGCCAAGCCCTCCGAGCTTACCCCGATGACGGCCTTTTTGTTTTCGCAGTTGTGCATGGAGGCGGGTTTGCCCAAAGGCGTGCTCAACATTGTTCATGGTCTTGGGCCCAGGGCAGGCCAGGCCATTATTGAACACCCGGAGATTCCGGCTATTTCGTTCACAGGAGGAACCGTAACCGGAAGAAAAATCGCGGCCACAGCCGCGCCCATGTTTAAAAAGCTTTCGCTGGAACTGGGCGGAAAAAATCCCAACATCGTTTTTGCCGATTGCGATTTTGAACAGGCCGTTCGAACATCCGTTCAGTCATCCTTCTCCAACCAGGGCGAGATTTGTTTGTGCGGATCGCGGATTTTTGTAGAACGGAGTTTGTATGAGCGGTTTGTACACGAGTTTGTGAACATGACAAAGCAACTCGTGGTGGGCGACCCGCAGGAGGAGAAAACCCGGATCGGGGCACTGGTTTCGGAGGCGCACATGAACAAAGTGCTTTCGTACATTGCCCTTGCACAACAGGAAGGCGGAAAGGTTTTAACCGGGGGAAAGCGGGTAATCCTTCAGGGCCGCTGTGCAAACGGGTACTTTGTTGAGCCTACGGTGATTACCGGCCTTAACGCAACCTGCAGCACCAACCAGGAAGAAATCTTCGGGCCGGTGGTAACCATTATGCCGTTTGATACCGAAGATGAAGTGATTGGATATGCCAACGGCACGCCTTACGGGTTATCGGCCACCCTCTGGACGGAAAATTTAAAATGCGCGCATCGTGTTGCAGCACAACTTAAGAGTGGTATCATTTGGGTAAACTGCTGGCTGTTCCGCGATTTGCGCACGCCCTTTGGCGGCATGAAACAAAGCGGGGTGGGGCGCGAAGGCGGCTGGGAAGCCCTGCGGTTTTTTACCGAGGCGAAAAATGTGTGTGTGAAGCTATAGCGGAGAGATCGTTCCAACGGATAACCCTGAACGGTTCCCGGGTGTAGGTTTCTGCGGCAATGCGGGGTAACCATATCCTGTACGATTGGGAATCCGATTCCCAAAAAGTATAATAATTTCTGAAACCGGTTTCTATGAATGCTCTCGGCAAAGGATAATCCTCGGGCTATGCTGTGATTTAGCCTGCATTTTTTTAAGGCTTTGCGGCCGGCTACTTTTCAGGTTTAAGCAAAACAGCATTAAACCGGTTTATGGCTTTGCGCTGAAAAAGTTTTTCACCAATACTCAGCGAGAAACCTGCTGCAACCGAACCGATTACCAGCGTGCGGGTTTGGTCGTAGTTAACGTAAGCCGGCCGGTCGGCAATGAGGTATAACAGATAAACCGAAAGACCCAAGCGTACCACGGTTTGGCTGGTGCGCAGGGCAAATACTGTTTTGATGGAGCGATCTACCTTTTTGTCATCCACGGCCTGCAGCGGAATAACTAGCCCATCGAAGGTAACGCGCTTGCCATTAAAGTAGTATTTACCGTTTTCGATGGCAATGGGGTTTAACTCGATGGTGATTTTCTGGCCGGGGGTTTGTGCGTAAATGTTAACAGAGTATTGAACAAGAAATAAGGCTATAAGTATCCGGTTAATGGCTTTATGCATGGTGGTGATTTCTGGATGCATTATTTACCTGAACGAAGGAAATATGAATCGGTGCCTTTGTAAGTTACAATCAAGGTGTCACCTTTTACCAGGTATTGTGTTTCAATGCTATAAGGATTATTGCCAGCGTATATTGTTGTAATAAGCTTACTCCCTAATGTTTCCCAGTAACATTTTGGAATTGATTTTGGATTTTTATTATACAATATATCGAGCTCAATTGATCGTATCTGACAATCACCCCCCTGTTTATATATTTGTGTCAAGCCTTTAGCTTTACTATCTACGGGTTGCTTAACTCCATCTTTAACAGTATAAAGAGCTCGCCATGTACCAACTACCTGAATATCGTTTGACGGATCTTCGTTAAGCAGTTTGCTGAATTTATACGAAGTGTTATTTGATAACTTCTTTAGTCTGGTCAAAATACTGCCATTGTCGGAAGCAAGCTTAATTAATAGGGAATCATTTTTTAAACTCCCGGTGATATTCCATGATGTATTGTTATGCCTGAATGAGCCCAATAATGCACCATTAGAAATGGCGCCAATGAAATTAATTTTTTCAACTTTGTTGAGATAAATAGTACCCACCGCTGTTCCGGCTGTTGTGGATACCACCAGCACATTCTTATCAGAAACCAGCCGGCCCAGGTAAACGCCATCAAAATCCTGGGCTGATGCAGTATTGGCGTAAAGGTATAACAGGAGGTAAAAAATTCTTTTCATGGTGCAAAGGAGGTTACAATTCCATATAATGCGAGGCTAACGATGGCAAGGACGGAAAAGTACGAGACGAAAACAGCTTTAAAAACACGTTTATCATCAGGTTTTATCTCGGTTAATCGTACGGCAACAAACCAGCAAAATAACAGGTTAACAGCGGTAACAGGCTGCAGCAACCGTTTCAGCAAGGCAGGGAAATCCTCATTTGTTATCAGGTCAACCGCAACCAAAAGTTCGGGCAAACTAAAACGAGGAAAATTATTCAGATCACTCATTTGATACTCCGTTTGAAACAGGCTGAACCAGGTTATTTTCAAAACATCAGGAATCATAAAAATAAAACTAGGAATAAGTATTACATGAAAAATTTCTGAAAAGGTGGTCTTGATGTTAAAAGCAAAAAGTCCTGACATCATAATCAACGTTATTGCGCTAATTTTCAGTACGATCCAAATCCCCTGAAAAAAGTATTTTACCAGAATAAAACCGGCTCTGTTTAATCTTCTTATCTGCTCTAAGGCGGTGTCATGGTCCAGTTGCCTTGTCATATGCTCATATAGTATTTCCTCCGTTATCAGTGTATTTACCAAAAAGTAAACAACCAAATTGAGCATAACCAGTACAGCCAGTATTGCTGCTGTTTGGTGCCTGTTGCTATTACTATAATTATTAAGTAGTACCAAGAGTCTTGATTCAAGAATAACCAAGAATAAGAAAGGTCCAACTAAGAGAATGACCGGTAAAGTGTAATGTTAGCCGGTCATTCTGAATTCACTAAAGCATTATTTAATACAATTTAACCATTCATTAAACCAATATGCTTGTGCTAAAAGATTAACTGTCATAACGTAATAATTTTCAGTCACCATATAGGCAGTAAATGCCTCAGCCCAGGCAAGTCCCGCTACCATACAATCGGTCATCATCAAATTTTGAACTTCAGTTGCGGCAATCTGCGCGGTTTGTGCGTTCTGGTTTTGTGCTGGTTGTACAGGTGAACTGAACGAACACAGCATAACCAGCATCAGCGATGCCAGTAAGAATACTCTTGGTTTTCTCATTGTTTAAAGGGTTTATGGTTAACAACTTTAACTCAACCCGGTTGCGCGCTGGGGTCTTATGGTAAAAGTATAATCTTGTTTTTTTTTTTTTTTCAAAATGGTATCGGGTAATCCTTACGCATGTGCTTTTTGTACTTAATTCTTCATTAAAAGTTGGTTGTTTGCCTTAAAAAACTGAATATCCACCCGTTTCCATTGCCCGAAATGATGTAAGTTTCAGCGAGGTTTTGGTAAGTAGTAAGACATACGTAAGTGGGCATGGTGGTTTTTACGTTTTGCTGCGTACATCTTACTACTTAAGTCTTATGTATTACTTCTTAAAATGACCTTCTTCAACATCAGCAACACCTTTTTCGAACCCTGGGGCTACCCCATGAGCTATTTAGAGTTTTTTGGTACGGTGGCGGGGTTTATAGCCGTATATCTCGCCTCGCGCGCCAACATCTGGAGCTGGCCTATCGGCCTGGTTAATGTAACGCTGTTCTTTTTCCTGTTCTACCAGGTACAACTTTACCCCGATATGTTTTTGCAGGTTTTCTTTTTCGTAACCAACCTTATCGGCTGGTGGCGGTGGGCGCACCCCAAACCGTTTGAAGAAGACAGGAAGAAAGAACTGAAGGTAAGTTATATGCCGGTGCGGCAGGTGCTGATGCTAACCGTTATCGGACTAACCGGAACTTTTTTATTCGGTTCGCTCGCCAGCCGTCTGCACGAGTGGTTCCCGGTGGTGTTCAGCAAGCCCAGCGCGTTTCCGTACCTGGATTCATTCGTAACGGTAATGAGCATCATCACCACGTTTTTTATGATCCAGAAGAAAATCGAAAGCTGGATCATCTGGATTGTAGTGGATGCGGTGGCTACCTACATGTACTATATGAAGGAAATAAAATTCGTAGCCCTTGAGTACTTAATCTTTTGTTTTATTGCGGCTTACGGGTTGTGGAACTGGATGCGGGAGTATAAATCGTACAAAGAGGCCTTTTAAATACAATAAATCACCCTTTCCGTGATTAACAACACATTACTTCTTTGCTTCTATGGCCCCGAAAGCACGGGTAAAACGGTGATGGCCAAAAAAATGGCCGAACATTATAAAACCCAATGGGTTCCCGAAGTCGCCCGCGAACTAATTACGTCCAATGATTTTAACCGTGAAGACATCATTACCATCGGCCGGGCCCAAACCGAACGCATTTTTCAGAAAGCCCGAAAGGCGAATAAGCTGCTCTTCTGCGACACCGACCTCATCACCACGCAAATCTACTCGCGCCACTACCTGGGCGTGGTGCCTCCTGTATTGTATGAGTTGGAAAAAATGGTTACGTACGACCGCTACTTTCTCTTCGATGTGGATGTTCCCTGGGTAAATGACGGCTTGCGCGATATCGGTGAAGAGGCTGCACGCAAACAAATGTTTGAAACCTTTAAATCAGAACTGGAACGCAGAAGAATTTCGTATGTACTTGTACAGGGTGATTGGGACGAACGCGAGGATATTATTCACTGTGAAGTGAAAAAGTTACTGAGCCCCTAGCGGCTAAACTGTTTTTCCTGCACGATAACCCCATGCTGAATAGTAGAGTATATAGAGATAACACGGCAGCACACACCAGAAGAATGCGGTTTGGGGGCTGAGTGCAAACCCCTCGGGGTTAACCAACTGCCCGTAAACCTGAGGAATAATGGCCCCCCCGGCAATACCCATAATTAGCAAAGCCGAACCGATTTTGGTAAACCGGCCAAGCCCGTCAATGGCCAGCGGAAATATAGCCGGCCACATTAATGCGTTGGCCAGGCCCAGCAACGCAATGAACAAAATGCTGGTATACCCCGAAGTAAGCAGGGCAAGCGTTGAAAAAATAACCCCGGTTATGGCCGAGTACTTCAGCGCATCCTGTTGCCGGATGTATTTAGGAATAGTAATAATGCCGATGATGTAGCCCACCACCATCGACCAGAGCGTGTAGGACGTGAAATTTTTGGTTTCATCCAGGCGCATGCCCAGCGCTTTTCCGTACGGGCCAATCACATCGCCTGCCATCACCTCGGCACCCACGTACACAAAAATGCAAAGTGCACCGAGCAACAAATGCGGAAACTGAAAGATGCTGGTTTTACCGGTTGCTGACTGATTTTCCGCAACT
>JAGUUF010000011.1 GCA_020063545.1 Cytophagales bacterium | reverse complement strand
TACTGTTCCGTCTGTTGTTCCTTTAACGATAATGTTTACGCCCGGCATGGGGGACCCTGTTTCGTCTTTCACCTTGCCGGAAACGGTGGTTTGGGCGATAGCTGCCGTGAAGCACAGCATCATTGAAAGTGCCAGTGCCCACGAACGTTTGTAAAACTTCTCCATACGGTTTTCTTTAGTTGGTTGGTTTTGTGAAATAATTAATTGTGTTTGGTTATGGTAAAAGGATCTTCTTTGTACTATCCTGAAAAGTACAAAATTTTAACAAAAAACAAAGTAAACGATTGCGATTTCGTTAAAGGGCTGCTTGAAGTACTACCCGTTTTGAAGGTTTTCGGTACGCAGGTGGTTAACAAGCCGGTTGCACAGGTCGTGGGTTTCGCTGGCCATGTACTCATCGCCTGTGGCCGACAGGATGCTTTGGGCCAGCCCTCCAAGGCAGTCAATGTAAAACCGCTTCATTTCATCCACGGGCATGTCTTTAGTCCACAGGTCGATGCGCAGGGTGTTTTTTTGCGACTGGTCCCACAGCGAAATGCTGATGGACTTGGTTTCGGCCGGTGCTGCATCGGGTTTGTCGGAGGCGTCCCACAGGATTTTATCCGGTACATTATTACTGTCGAGTTCTACACTGAAATTGATGGTGGTTTTTCTCATGGTCGGTTAACGTAATCAGATGGTCATCTACGGTATATCGCCTTCAATAATTAGTTTGCCGGCAGTGGCATTTTTTATCTGCTCCACGCTTACGCCCGGGGCGCGCTCCAGCAGTTTAAACCCACCGGAAGGGAGTACATCCAGCACAGCCATATCGGTAACAATTCGCTTTACACACCGCAGGCCTGTTATGGGCAAGGTACATTCTTTTAAAAGTTTGGAGGTACCATCCTTGCTGCAGTGCTGCATGGCTACAATGATGTGATTGGCCGAAGCCACAAGGTCCATTGCCCCGCCCATGCCTTTTACCATTTTGCCGGGCACTTTCCAGTTGGCAATGTCGCCTTGTTCGCTAACCTCCATAGCACCTAAAATAGTCAGGTCAATATGCCCTCCGCGGATCATGGCAAAACTTTCGGCTGAACTGAACAATGCCGACCCCGGAAGCATGGTTATGGTTTGCTTGCCGGCATTAATCAGGTCGGGGTCAACCTTATCTTCGGTAGGAAAAGGTCCGATGCCCAGCAAGCCGTTTTCCGATTGCAGCACAACGTTTAGGTTAGCCGGAATGTAGTTGGCCACCAGGGTAGGTATACCAATACCGAGGTTAATGTACATTCCGTCTTTTACTTCCCTCGCTATGCGTTTCGCTATTCCGACCTTATCCAGCATATACTCAATTTAAAAACGGTTTGATATGAAAATTTTAAGTTTAGGATTTGAAGAACATGCAAATCTTCAACTTTTCGTAACGGTGCGATGTTCAATACGTTTTTCATAATTTTTTCCCTGGAAAATGCGCTGAACATAAATGCCCGGTGTATGGATGTTGTTCGGATCTAATTCACCTATTGGCACAAGCTCTTCCACTTCGGCAATGGTAATCCTTCCGGCAGCGGCCATCATGGGGTTGAAGTTGCGTGATGTTCCCCGGTAGATGAGGTTTCCGGTAGTGTCGCCCTTCCAGGCTTTTACCAGCGAAAAATCGGCTCGCAGCCAATGCTCCATTAAGTACAGTTTACCGTTAAACTCCCGTACTTCCTTGCCCTGGGCTACTTCTGTTCCAACACCTGCCGGAGTATAAAAGGCCGGTATGCCCGCGCCCCCGGCACGACAGCGTTCGGCTAATGTACCCTGTGGTATCAGTTCTACCTCTAACTCGCCCGACAGTAACTGGCGTTCAAACTCCTCATTTTCGCCAACATAGGATGAGATCATCTTCTTCACCTGGCGTGTTTTCAATAACCGCCCGATACCAAAGTCATCTACACCGGCATTGTTTGAAATGCAGGTTAAGCCTTTTACACCGTTGCGAAGCAGGGCATCCAAACAATTCTCCGGAATCCCCGACAGCCCGAAACCGCCCACCATTACTACCGCATTGTCAAAAATATCCTTAACAGCTTCGTCTGCATCGCGTACAACTTTGTTTATCATGGTGTTTATGATTTCGGCAAATCTACTTTATTTTTAGAATCCTCAGCGCTTCCTGTTTGTCGTGCTCAAGTTGTTTGCGCAAATCATCCAGGTCGTTAAACCGGGTGTCCATGCGGATGAGTGTGTGGATATGAAGCGTTAACGTTTCCCCGTATATATCGCTGTCAAAATTGAAAATGTTTACTTCGATGGATTTATGACTGCCCCCGATGGTGGGCCTGTAACCGATGTACAGCATGCCTCCGAACTTCATGTTGCCATGCAGAACGGTAACAGCATAAATGCCGTCTGCCGGAATTAGTTTATGGTGTGAATCAATTTCCAGGTTGGCAGTGGGGAAGCCGATGAGCCTGCCGATTTTATCGCCTTTAATAACACGCCCGGTTAACAGGTAGGGTTTGCCCAGTAACTGGTTGGCAGTTACGATATCGCCCTGTTCAAGGGCGTGTCGGATTTTGGTTGAACTTACGGCAACATGGTCAACATCCTGGCGCGGGATTTCTTCCACATCGAAGCCGTAGCGCGGGCCGTTTAGTTTCAGTTCTTCAAAACTTCCTTCGCGGTTATGCCCGAAGCGGTGGTCGTACCCGATAACGAGTTTTTTTGTTCCGATGGTTTCGACAAGAATTTTTGTGATAAACTCAACGGACGAAAGATTGGAGAACTCCCGTGTAAACGGAATGCGCACCAGGTGCTGGATGCCCTGCTCTTTAATGAGTTCAGCCTTTTCTTCAAACGTGTTTAGTAAGCGAAGGCTGTTATCATCCGGGTACAGCACAAGCCGCGGGTGCGGCCAAAAGGTGATGACTACCGTTTCGCCACCGTACTTCTGTGCCACTTCTTTCAGGCGGGTTAATATGCGCTGGTGCCCCAGGTGCACGCCATCAAACGTTCCGCTGGTAACAACGGCAAAAGGCAACCGGCTGAAGTCATCAAGGTGGTAGTATATTTTCATTGAATCTGCTCCGGACTTTTGGCATCAGCCAGGTGGTAATTGCCGATGCGGGTACGGCAAAGTTGCGAAAGATGTGCACCAACACCAAGGGCTTCGCCAATATCCCGAACCAGGCTTCGGATGTACGTACCTTTGGAGCATACAATTCTGAATTGCACCTCGGGTATGTTCACCCGGGTAATGCTGAATTCTTTTACCAACACTTCGCGCGGCTGCAGTACTGGTTCTTTTCCTTTGCGGGCAAGGGCATAGGCACGTTTCCCGCCAATTCGAATGGCCGAATGGGCAGGAGGTGTTTGCAAAATGTTGCCGGTTAGTTTACTGGCTGCCAGGTGTATTGCTTCAGTGGTTAGGTGACTGACATCCTTTTTGTTGGAAACTGCTGTCTCCAGATCGTGAGAAGGAGTTGTTTGACCAAGCACGAATGTTCCGGTATACTCTTTCTCCAGGCCCATAAATTCCTCCATGCGCTTGGTCATGCTGCCTGTGCAGATAATTAGCAGGCCGGTAGCCAGCGGATCGAGCGTGCCGGCATGACCTATTTTTTTGATTTTGAGGGTGTAGCGTAACTTATTTACCACATCAAAGGAAGTCCATCCCGGTGGTTTGTTGATGAGCAACAGGCGGTCATCCGTGGATAACTTATCGGTCATTACCAAATAACAAGGTCGAAGTTGAGATAGTGCAGCAACAGGATAATTACGCCAATGGC
>JAGUUF010000396.1 GCA_020063545.1 Cytophagales bacterium | reverse complement strand
GGGTCAGGCCGGTATGCATAACCCGCACATGGTACACATCTGGAGGTGGTAAACAAATTTATCCAGCGCCTTCACTTTCCTTCCGTCCACATCAACTTTTTTATGGATGATTTCAATGGTTCCGTTGGGGCAGGCCACTTCACAAGCCGAGCAACCCGTGCACCGGTGTTCATTTTTTTCATCGTGAATCAGTACCACTTCCCCTCTGAAGCGTTCGAACATTTTCAGGGTATCCCGGTTTTCAGGGTATTGCTGGGTAATGATTTCTTTCGGGTGGGTAATGTAATGCCCGGTTACCCGCAGACCCGTTATCAGTGACCGGAGCCCGAAGTAGATTTCTTTGAAGTAGTTTATAATGCTTCTCATCTATGTCTTCATATAGTCATCCTACCACGTCAAGTGGTAGGATGACGTTGTTTACTAAAAATGCCAGCCCACCAATCCGATAAAAGCCATTACTAAAATATTTACCAGGTTAATGGGCAATAAATATTTCCATTCTAAAGTTAACAACTGGTCAATGCGCAGCCGCGGGAACGTCCAGCGGAACCACATCATCAGGAAAATCATAAACGACACTTTTCCGAAAAACCAGAATATCGGGGGGATGTAATCCATAATGGCATTAAACCCTTCCCAGTTGCCGATGTGCAGCGGCATCCATCCGCCAAGGAAAACAGTGGCGCCAATAGCGGACACAATGAACATGTTGGCAAACTCGGCCAGAAAGAAGAACGCGAATTTCAATCCCGAATATTCGGTATGAAAACCGGCCGTCAATTCCGATTCGGCCTCGGCCAGGTCAAACGGTCCGCGGTTGGTTTCTGCCGTGCTGGCAATCAGGAAAATCAAAAAGGCAATCATGGCAGGAATGTGCCCTTTAAAAAGCCACCAGCCATCGGCCTGCGATTCAACGATTACACTAAGTTGTAAACTGCCGGTAAGCACAACAATGGTAAGCAGCGAAAGCGCCACCGAAAGTTCGTAACTTATAATCTGCGCACCGGCCCGCATGGCACCAATTAAGGAATACTTGTTGTTTGACGACCAGCCGGCCAGGAGAATGCCGATAACGCCTAAAGACGAAACCGCTGCCACGTAAAGAATACCAATATCAAAATCCAGTGCCTGCAAGCCCCTGGCAAATGGCAGCGCGGCCATGGCCATGAATGCGGCCATCATTATAATATATGGAGCCAGGTTAAACAGAAAGCGGTCGGCTTCTTTGTTAATGATGGGCTCCTTCATCAGTAGTTTAATTACATCCGCAATCGTCTGCGCGGTACCCCATTTACCCACCCGCATGGGACCGAGGCGTTGCTGGAAGAAGGCGCTCACTTTTCGTTCGGCATAAACCAATACTAATCCCAGCACCGCAAAAAACAACATGAAGGCAAGACCAACCAGGATCATTTCGGTGATCATCACGCCATTCGGAGAAAGAAAAGATGAAAGCCACTGGTGAATGGCGTTGGTCAGGTATGAAAAATCGTACAGGGCTTTCATCGGTCAATATCGGGTATAACTAAATCAATGGTCGACATGATGGCCACCAGGTCGGCAATCTTTGCTCCGCGTGCCATGTGGTCGAGGGCGGAGAGGTTGCTGAAGCCGGGTGACCGGAACTTGAGCCGGTACGGACTCTTTTGTCCTTCGCTGATGATGTACACCCCAAACTCACCGCGTGCCGTTTCCACTTTCTGGTACCACTCGCCTTTAGGCAGTTTGATTACGGCCTTGGTCGGTGCTTTGAAGGGCCCTTCCGGGATGTTGTCAATCAGTTGCTCAATGATGGAGAGCGATTCCCACATTTCGGCTATCCGGCACTGGTACCGGGCGAAGCAGTCGCCTTCGGTACGAAGAATTTCGTTGAACTGAACTTTATCGTAAGCACTGTAAGGGTGGTGCTTGCGCACATCGCAAGAAAAACCGGAAGCCCTTCCGGTTGGCCCGGTGACGCCATATGAAATAGCATCTTCCTTCGAAAGTTTACCGATGCCGATGGTGCGTTCCCTGAAGATGACGTTGTTGGATAACAGGTCATCGTATTCCGGGAGTTTTTTTCTGAAATGCGTTACAAACTCTTTTGTACGCTTCTGAAAGTTTGGATGAATATCAAACATCAACCCACCCGGAACATTGTAATTCATGGTGAGGCGGGCGCCACAGGTTTCTTCAAATATGTCGGTAATCATTTCGCGGTCGCGAAATCCATACAAAAATGTGGTAATCGCACCCAGGTCCATACCCATTACGCCCCACCACAACTGGTGCGAAGAGAGCCGGGTAAGTTCACCGATGATGGTGCGGATTACTTTAACACGCTCCGGCACTTCCACCTGCAGGCCCATTTCAACGGCCAGGCAAACCGCCTCGTTATTGATGTGGCACGAGAGGTAGTCCATGCGGTCGGTAAGGTGCACGATTTGCTGGTAGCTGTCGTGCTCGCACATTTTTTCGATGGAGCGGTGAATGTACCCGATGTGGGGTTCTACTTTTCGGATGATTTCACCATCGAGTGAAAGCACCAGGCGCAGCACACCATGCGTGGAGGGATGCTGGGGCCCCATGTTGATGAAATACTCCTGCGACTCAAGCGCTTGTGCGATTACTTCATCCATCAGTATGCAATCATATTTACGTTATCCACATAATCTTTCCGAAGGGGGTATCCAACCCAATCGTCAGTTAACAGCAGGCGTCTTAAATCGGGATGGTTTCGGAACGTAATTCCAAACAAATCGAAGACTTCCCGCTCGTGAAATTCGGCCGTGCGCCAGATGTCGCACACGGTATCCGTTTCTGGATTTTCGCGCGTATTAATTTTTGCCTTGATGACTACCATGTGATTAAGTGAGGTGGATTTCAGGTGGTAAACCACTTCCATGTGCTGGGGCCAGTCAACCCCGGTAAGGCAAAACAGGTAATCAAATGAAGTTTGTGGATTGGACTTAAGTTCAGAGAGGAGCGTGTGAGCTTTTTCGGAAGGAACAACAGCCTGTACATATTGGGCGCCCTGGCTGATTTCGGCTTCGGGCACCCTTAGCAGTACAAATTCTTTCAGTGCTTCGCTTTCCATATTTTATTTTTAACCCTATTACCCTCTCAAAACAAAGGAGGGAAAGGGGTGTTGTCAAACAAAATCTTCCATCGGGTTGCGCGGTTCAGCAACCGACTCGCCCCGGATTTTCTTTTGCAGTTGCAAAATGCCGTACAGCAATGCTTCGGGCCGTGGCGGGCAGCCCGGTACATACACATCAACCGGTATAATATGGTCGGCTCCCTTCACCACGGAATACGTGTTATAATAAAATGGTCCGCCCGAAGTGGCGCAGGCGCCCATGGCAATAACATATTTCGGGTCGGCCATCTGGTCGTACAACCGTTTCAGCACGGGTGCCATTTTGTTTACAATGGTTCCGGCAATCACAATCAGGTCGGCCTGGCGAGGGGTGGCCCGGGCCACTTCAGTACCAAACCGGCTCCAGTCGTGCCGGCTTGCCCCGGTGGCCATCATTTCAATGGCGCAGCAACTGGTGCCAAAAACAAGCGGCCATAATGAATTGGCGCGAGCCCAGTTTACCACGTTATCCACCGAAGTGATAACGATGTTGCTTCCCGGCCCGCGAACAACCTGGCCGGGAAAGTCTTTCAGCAGTTCGTCATGCTGCTGCGGGCTTATGGTGTTTTGGTTTACTCCCATGTTAATGCTTTCTTTTTCCAGGCATACAGCAAGCCTAATCCCAACACAAGGAAGAATATCACGATCTCAATAAAAGCGGCAAGTCCTGCCTGCTTCATGCCCACAGCCCACGGAAAGATGAAAACGGTTTCCACATCAAAAATCAAAAAGATGATGGCGAACAGGTAGTAACCTACACGGAACTGAATCCAGGCGGTGCCCTGTGTTGGGATGCCGCATTCGTAGGGCTCTTCTTTTTGCAGGTTTTTTGATTTCGGTGCCAGCAGGTTCGAAACGAGGATGCCCGCACCCACCATGATGAGGGCGCAGATAAAAAAGATAACCAGTGCTTCGCTTCCCATGGCTTATTTGATTTCCCAGGTTTCACCGCTTTTCAGCAGGTCGTCAACGGAGTGATACCTGGCATTTTTTGAAATCTTTTCGCGCTCCTCGGCAATGGCTTCATCGTAGGTCTTTGCACGCACCTCACGGATAACGCCCAGTGCCACCGGGAAATGCGGAGGGCCAAGCCGCGCCAGCATCAAATGAAGGGTAGGGTCTTCGGTGTGCGCATCGTGTACCAGTATATCGTTTTCGGTAACCCCGTTTTCGCCAAGGGTTACGACTTCAAGTTTAAGCCCGTTCAACCGTATGCCTTTTTTATTGTCTTTACCGAACAGCAGCGGCTGCCCGTGCTTTACGTGCAATTGAAAGTCATCCCTGTTTTCGCGGGCGGTTACCGCGGCATGGGCATCATCGTTAAAGATGACACAGTTTTGTAACACTTCAACCAGCGAAGTTCCCACGTGTTTTGCAGCATGTACAAAAATCTCGGCCATCAGTTTCGGGTTGGTGTCAATGGTGCGGGCATAGAAGGTGCCCTGGGCCCCGATAACCAGTTCGGCCGCATGGAATGGCCGCTCGATGGAACCATAAGGAGTGGATTTTGTTACCAGCCCGGTTGGCGAAGTGGGCGAGTACTGACCTTTTGTAAGCCCGTAAATCTCGTTGTTGAATAAAATAATATTGATGTCAATATTTCTGCGCAGGGCATGGATGAAGTGATTTCCACCGATGGCCATGGCATCGCCATCGCCCTGTATTTCCCACACGCTGAGTTTCGGGTTGGCAAGTTTTACACCGGTGGCTACGGCAGGGCCGCGGCCGTGGATGGTGTGAAACCCATACGTATTCATGTAGTACGGAAAACGGGCTGCGCAACCGATGCCTGAAATGAATACAACGTTCTCGCGTGGTATATTCAGTTGAGGCAGGGCGTTGGTCATGGCCGATAAAATGGAATAATCGCCACAACCCGGGCACCAACGCACGAGTTGGTCGCTTTCAAAATCTTTCTTCGTAAGCGGTTTATGCTGCGGTATATCAACAGTGTTTTCCATGCGTTAGTCTTTTAAATGGTTGATGAAAACCTCTTTTAATTCTGTAACAAGAAAGGGCTGTCCCTGGATTTTGTTGTAGGAAAGAATATTCAATCCTGGGAACCGGCTTCTGAGTAAAGAAGCAAACTGGCCCATGTTTAGTTCGCACACCAGTATCTTATCGTATTTTTCAAATATTTGCCGGGTGTTCTTTGGCAGCGGGTTGATGTAATTGAAATGAACAAAATCAATTTTCTTATTGGCAAGCTGTAACTCTTTAACCGAAGTGAGCAGGCCGCCATAGGTTCCGCCCCATCCTACAACAAGTAATTTTCCATCTCCCTTACCGATAACTTCCAGTTCGGGGATGTAGTTAGCCACTCGCGAAACTTTCTCAGCCCGTGTACGCACCATTTTTTCGTGGTTTTGCGGGTCGTACGAAACATTGCCGGTAATGTCTTGTTTTTCAAGGCCTCCAATCCGGTGTTCAAGCCCGGTTGTTCCGGGTAGTGCCCATGCGCGGGCCAGTGTTTCCGGATCGCGCGCATACGGATAATACGTTCCGTTGGTCTTTTGCGGCTCATTCACTTTTATAGGAGGCAGGTCGGCTAGTTTCGGATACTTCCACGGTTCGGAGCCATTTGCCAGGTATCCATCCGTAAGCAGGATGACGGGAGTCATGTGCTCTACGGCAAGTTTCACAGCCTGGTAGGCAAATTCAAAACAATTGCTGGGTGTGCTTGCAGCAATAACTACGGCCGGGCTCTCGCTGTTTCGTCCGTACACGGCAATGTTAATGTCGGCCTGTTCGGTCTTTGTAGGCAACCCTGTGGATGGGCCGCCACGCTGCACGTCAACAACCACCAGGGGCACTTCGGCCATTACGGCAAGTCCTATTGCTTCGCCCTTCAGGGCAATGCCCGGGCCGCTGGAGGTGGTAACGCCTACCTGGCCGGCATAGCTGGCGCCTATGGCCGAGCACACTGCGGCAATTTCATCTTCGGCCTGCATGGTAATAACACCCAGGTTTTTGTGGCGCGACAACTCGTGCAGGATATCCGATGCGGGCGTAATCGGGTAGGAGCCCAGAAAAAGTTGTTTACCCAGTTTTTCGGCAGCGGCAATCAGCCCCCAGGCCGTAGCCGTGTTGCCGGAAATATGGCGGTAAACTCCCTTCTCAATGGCGGCTGGCGGAACTTTATAGCGGGCCGGCAACGCTTCGATGGTTTCGGCATAATGATAGCCGGCATTAAGTGCGCGCTTGTTTCCTTCGGCCAGGGCAGGTGTTTTGCGGAATTTGTCTTCAATGTATTTCTCGGTTTCTTTCAACGACCGGTCGAAGAGCCAGTACATCATGCCGAGGGCAAACATGTTTTTCGATCGCATGATGCTCTTGTTGTCGAGTTGTAAACCTTCCAATGCGGCTTTGGTAAGCGAAGAAATGGGAGCTTCAACTACATTGTAGTCGTTAAGGGTTCCATCTTCAAGAGGATTGGTTTTAAACCCGGCCTTTTCGATGTTGCGCTCCACAAAGGCATCCATATCAATAATGATGTTGCCGCCCTTACGCGCAAACTGCAGGTTGGATTTGAGGGCTGCAGGGTTCATGGCCACCAGCACATCGGCCTGGTCGCCCGGGGTATAAATGTCAATCTTGCCAATCTGCACCTGGAAGCCCGAAACGCCTTCAACCGTTCCCTGTGGTGCCCGTATCTCGGCCGGAAAATCAGGGAAAGTAGCCAGGTCGTTGCCCCATAAGGCCGAAGTAAAACTGAATTGGGACCCCGTTAGCTGCATGCCGTCACCCGAATCCCCGGCAAACCGGATTACAACCTTCTCAAGTTCTTTGGTAGTTTTCGTACCGTTTACCAGCGTATCATCCATAGCTGCTCAATTTTAGGTCTGTTAAGTTACATCACCCGCGCCATATTAACTAAGGCCGGCAATGTTGGGTGATGCTAATTTTATTCTCTATTTTTAAATATGACTGAAATCAAGTAAAAACCTAAAAAATATCAGCTATGCCTTACATTATCTGCGAACCCTGCGTAAGTACCTGCGACACCGCCTGTGTGGATGTATGCCCGGTGGATTGCATCCATGGCCCGGTAAAAACCGATGGCAGCGGCCAGGAGGTAAAAGAACCCGGCTTTGATAAAACCGGCAAGCAGCTTTACATAAACCCCGAAGTGTGCATTGACTGCGATGCCTGCGTGCCGGCCTGCCCCGTGGATGCCATTTTTGAAGAGAGCCAGGTGCCCGACCAGTGGAAGGGTTACATTGCCAAAAACTACGAATTTTTTGGCGTGCAGCGGACCTGAGGCAGCAGCATAACCAATGAGTTGAGGATGAAGTGTTCAGTTAGATTAGATTTAGCGTGATAGCAGGCAATGTTAAAATCCTAAACTCAGAACAAATCAAAGCGCTTGATGCCTACACGATAGCGCATGAACCCATCGCTTCCATTGAGTTGATGGAGCGGGCTTGCCGTGCTTTCTGCTCGTGGTTTGCCCAACAGTTTGATGAAACGAAACGGATTGGTATTGTGTGCGGTACCGGCAACAACGGTGGCGATGGCCTTGGCATTGCCCGCCTGCTGCACGACTGGGGTTATACGGTAAGGGTTTGGATGTTGCACGGATCGGCACCTGAAACGGATGACTTTAAAAAAAATTTTGAGCGCCTTCCGAAGGAGGTTGAAGTAACTCAACTTATAGCGGCACCTGAGAACAATGAATTTGCCAAATGCGATGTGCTGATTGATGCCATTTTCGGATCGGGCCTTTCGCGGCCTGCCCAGGGAATTTATGCGCAGGTAATTGAGGCCCTCAATCAGGCTGATGCTACCCGGGTTGCGGTAGATATTCCTTCAGGCCTGTTTGTCGATAAACCTTCGCAGGATCCTATCGTAAGAGCGCATCATACAATTTCATTCCAGTTGCCGAGGCTTGCTTTTTTAATGCCCGAAAATCATCCGTACGTGGGCAACTGGATAACCGTTGATATCGGGTTGAGTAAAGAGTATATCGCCCAGGCCGAAACCACCAATCATCTGCTATCAAAAAAATATTTAAAAAAAATTCTGAAGTCCCGGTCCACCTTTGATCACAAAGGCCGGTTTGGTCATGCCCTGCTTATTGCAGGCAGTTATGGTAAGATGGGTGCGGCTGTGCTGGCCTCGCGAGCAGCTTTGCGCAGCGGCACCGGCCTGCTTACGGTGCACTGCCCAAAGCAGGGATACACCATACTTCAATCATCCGTACCGGAAGCCATGGTCTCGGTTGATGAGGATGAAGATTATGTCACACGCGTTCCTGATGTTGGTGCGTACAATGCCATCGGGACAGGCCCCGGCATTGGCGTAAACAAGCTTACTGCAAAGGCACTTGCCGGACTAATGGAAAAATTTCAAAAACCTTTAGTGCTTGATGCCGATGCGTTGAATATTCTTGCTGCTAACACGTCAATGCAGGCAATGATACCGGTCGGAAGTATTTTAACACCGCACCCCGGAGAATTTAAACGACTTGCCGGGGAGTGGAAAAGCGACTTCGACAGGCTGGAACGGCAGCGTAAACTGGCGGTCGGCCTGAAATCGGTTGTCATACTAAAAGGCGCCTACTCGTCTATAGCCACGCCTGCCGGTGAGGTGTTTTTTAACGATACCGGCAACCCTGGTATGGCCAAGGGCGGCAGTGGCGATGCCCTTACCGGAATGCTTACCGCCCTGCTGGCACGCGGTTATACACCTGTGGAAGCTGCCCAACTGGGGTGCTGGTTGCATGGGCTTGCTGGCGACCTGGCCATGCACGAAAAGGGGGTTGAAGGCCTTATAACCACCGATTTGATTGAAAAAATACCGGATGCCCTGAGGGCCCTCCAATGAAATTTGAAGGTTTTTTAAACCTTTTGGCCCCGAATAGAATCTATAGAGCAACCCTGGCTTGAACTTTTGGAGTGAATTTTGCGTAAATTTGGTTTAGTTAATGCGCCTTGTACAGATTACCATATTGATTGGCTTTTTTGCACTCACCCTGCCGGCACACGGGCAGTTTAGCCGCGAAACGTCATCCGATACCGGCAAGAATATTTCGGTTTACCCTAACCCGGCTGCCGATGACTATGTGTTTGTGAAAATGGAAGACCTCGATGCCCGGCAGGTAAAGTTTACACTCTATAATATTATCGGCAATGAAATCCGCACCGAGGTGGAAGTGCTTGATGCGCATGAAGTCCGCATGCGGATAAAGGACCTGGCTTCGGGTTATTACCTCATTGCCCTGCGAGATGAGGGGAGTAAATTCAAAGGCACATTCAAATTTCTTAAGCGCTAACCAGCGCTTTTATTTTTTTCAGAAACCGCTGTATTTCTTCCTCCTCCGTATCGAACGAACACATGAGCCGCACTTCATTTGTGCGCTCATTCCATACGTAAAAGAAAACTTCCTGCTGCAGCGGTTCAATAATTTCTTTTGGCAGGATGGCAAACACCCCGTTGCCGTCAACCGGTTGGGTTATGGTTACCCGGGGTATCGCCTGTAAACCTTCCGCAAGTTTTTTTGCCATTGCGTTGGCGTGTGCGGCATTACGTTTCCATAGGTCATTACTCAGCAAGGCTTCGAACTGGGCGCTGATAAAACGCATTTTGGAATGAAGCTGCATACCTTGTTTGCGGATATAGTGAAACTGCTTTGCTGTTTCTTTCTTAAAGAAGATGACTGCTTCGCCAAACATCATCCCGTTTTTTGTTCCGCCAAAAGAGAGCACATCAACACCGGCATCGCGGGTAAACTCCCGGAAACTTTTGTTCAGGCTAACGGCAGCATTGCTGATGCGTGCCCCATCCATATGCAGAAACATTCCGTGTTGGCGGGCAACTTCTGAAAGGGATTTGATCTCGTCAACGGAATAAACCGTGGCATATTCCGTGAGTTGCGAAATGGAAATTATCCTGGCTTGCGGATGGTGCGGGTCGCCCAGCCGCTGTATTTTTTCGGCTGCCTGCTGTGCATTGATTTTTCCATTGCTTGCCGGTATTCCAATCAGTTTGCACCCGGTGAATTTTTCAGGGGCAGTGGATTCATCAACGTTGATATGGGCCAGTTCAGAACAGATTACCGAGTTGAACGATTGGGTAAGGGCGCTTAACCCAAGTGTATTTGCACCCGTTCCGTTGTACACAAAATACACGTCAATATCCTCGCCAAAGTGTTCTTTAAATTTATTGACAGCTCTTGTGGTGAACGCATCATTTCCATAAGAACCCATGTGCTGGTGGTTGGCGCGCTGCAGGGCCTCCATGATTTCGGGATGCACACCGGAGTAGTTATCGCTGGCAAATGATTTCATACACAAGTATAAAAAAGAAAATGCCGGGAGGTTAGCCCGGCATTACATTTTCGTATCAAACCCTTAATCGAGGCCAATCATCATAAACGAACCCCAGAAAATCGGGTCCGGATAATCGGCACGCAATTCTTTTTTGGCCTCCGTAAAGCTTTGGCGCATGTTATTTGTATTGAGCCACTTTTGGTAAAACTTCAGCATCAGCCGCTGGGTTGCTTCATCGTCTACTTTAAACATGCTCATAATAAGCACCTTGGCACCCGCCACCAAAAAGGCGCGCTGTAAACCAAATACGCCTTCGCCTGCCTGTAGTTCACCGAGCCCGGTTTCGCACGCGCTAAGCACTACCAGGTCGGTTCGGTCGAGGTTCAGGTTCATGGCTTCATAGGCCGTAAGGATACCGTTTTCCATGTTGTAGTTGTACTCGGTTTTATCGAGCAGGTCGCCCGCACCCCTTAGCAACAGTCCCGTACGCATCAGCGGGTTTTGTGCAAGTTGGGCTTCATTTCCTTCCATCTCTGCCTCGGCCGACACTTCGGCAGTGGGCTTGTAAAAGCCGTGCGTGGCTACATGGAATACTTTAGGGCTATTCAGTTCCTTAATCTGTTCTTCGGTGGCTGATTTCTCCAGGTACTCTTCTGTCATCCAGCCTTTCTGCTTTAATAAAAACTGTAACTGGTTAATTTCACGCTCCGTGCCGGGCAACTGGGTAATGGGTGCATTTTCGCGTGAAGCAGTAAGGTAAAAGGTTGGGTTGCCGAACATCGAGGCTTTGTTATCCGGTTTTGCTGCCGATTTAACCCTGCGTAAGTAAAGATCCTTGGTGTTGCTTACGTACACGATATTTGAATTGTCGAGTACATACTTTCCATCGGGCATCATCAGCGCATCGAGGGGTATCTGGTTGTACACGCCATCGGCCGAAAGGTAGATGGTGGAAACTTGTCCGAGTTCCTTCTGAATGGGTTCCCAATACATTTTGAACGACTGGTTATCTTCAATTTGATTAATCATGGAGTTGCGAAACAGCCGGTAGTTCCGGCCTTCCATTCGGGCACCGTTTCCGTTTATAATGGCCTTGGGCTTACTCATATCGCTTTTAATGTACAAGGCGGCATAAATAATGGAATCAGTGAATGCGTGGTTAAAGTACCGGAAGCGCACCATTTCGATGGCTACTTCGTTTGGCTTTAGCGATTTCTTAACGTCATCGAAGGTGATCTTCTTGTTATCGAAACTCTGGCCAAACAGTTCGGATTGTTGACTAAGGCTTCGCTCCAGGCGTTCAACTTCTGCGTTTAATACTGCCGGGTCGATTTCATTTTCGGCAAGTTGTGCCGGGCTCATGGAGAGGGCAAGGGTGAGCAGTTCTTTTTTCTGCACCCAGGTATTGAAGCTGTTAATCAGGTCTTCGTTGTTGCTGCTTAAAATGCGTTCGCGAATTTTTATGGAAGAACTCAACAACAGGGCTTTGGTAAGCAGTTGGTAGTTGTACACCTGGTCGCTCAGGTCCTTAAAATCCTCCAGGCGGCCCAGGGCAAGTGTGTTGTAAAATTCAAAATCGCCTTTAATGGTGTTCCAGTATTTGGCTTTTTCGCGTTCGCTCAGTGCCGGGAAGTATTTCTTAATAAAATCCTGGTAGTTGTTCAGGGCCTGCTCAATCCGTTGCTTCGAGCGTTTATAATCTTTCTCCATGTAGTGCACCTTGCTCAGTTTCGATAGAATTTTTACATACTCCGGGTGCGAAGTGCTGAAGTAGCGTTCGTACAGGTCTTTGGATTTGTTATAAAACTCTTCTGCTTTTCTGTAGCTTTTCTGCTGGTAATACACATCGCCCATCAGGGTGTAGATTCCGGCTGCATTGATGTTTCGCTTAGAACCTGTTTTCTGCTGCCAGATGCTCACCGCAATATTCAGCGAATTGAAAGCAAGGTCGTATTGCTTTTCAGAAATATAAAGCACGGCAATGTTCTTGAGTTGTTCGGCATACTGGGGGTTATCTTTTCCAAGTTTATTGGCAACTACATCGCGCGCTTCGAACATGTTTTTCTCGATGGTCTTCTTGTCACCGCCACCGTGAAACTGGATGAGGGCCAGTTGCGAAAGTGATTTGGCAACCTCAACGTGGTTTCGGCCAAACTGTTTTTCCTGGCTGGCCACCGCTTTCTTGGCGTTCTCTTCAGCTTTTTCATAATCACCCAACTGGTAATAAATATCAGCCATCAGTTTTTGGGTTGCGGCAGTTTTGGTAGAGAGTTCGCCATAGGTTTTAACGGCAATCTGGTTGGCACGCTGGGCGATTTTGTCGGCTTCGGTATAGTCGCCTCGGGCCAGTAATATCCGGCCACGGTTTACCAGCGGGTCAATCAACCGCAGAGATTCTTTACCATACAGCCGTTCATACTCCGGGATAAGCTGATTGAGAAGTTGGTCGGTTTGCGAGTATTTACCGAGCTGGATGAGCAACGATGAGAGTTCTTCGGCAGTGGACAGCTCGTTTGTGAGCGGTACTTTTGATTTGAGGATCATC
>JAGUUF010000386.1 GCA_020063545.1 Cytophagales bacterium | reverse complement strand
GCAAAGCATTTCGTTGGGGCAAAACCAATTAATCGGCAGTTTGTCTCCGTTAATTGGCAGCATGCCCAACCTGCAGCAACTTTTTATTGGCGGCAACCAGCTTAGCGGTAATATTCCGTCCGAAATCGGCAATGCCGTAACCCTTACCTTCCTCAGTTTAGGACCTAACCAATTTACCGGCCTGTTACCGGCTTCCATCGGCAACCTTACCAACCTTACTTCGCTCAGTGTATTCAACAACCAGTTAACCGGCACAGTGCCAGCCTCGTTAGGCAACCTGGTTAACCTCACCGCGCTGGGTCTTTCTGTTAATCAATTCACGGGCGATGTACCTGCCGCAATCGGCCTGCTCCCAAACCTTACCGATGTATCGCTTCGCGATAACGACTTCACCTCCATACCATTTTTTGTTTCCAATTCTTTTACAGATCTGCTGGTATACGGCAACAAACTTCACTTCGGGCACCTTGAGCCAAACATGGGCAAGGGTGGTTTTGTATATGTCCCCCAGGATAACCTGCCCGGTGGCACAGTAGCAACTACAGTCGGGCAGCCGCTCACCATTCCGTTTTCAACTCCCGGTACCAACAACCAGTATCAATGGTTTAAAAACAATTCAGCAATTTCAGGTGCAACCAGTGCAACATTCAGTTTACCGGCCGCAACACTTGCAGATGCAGGCACTTACCATGTAGAAATAACCAACACCCTGGTAACCGGACTTACGCTGCGCACCGATCCGTTTATTGTTACTGTTTCAACGGTTAACCCTCCAATCATTACACCCGTTCCGCTATCAACCCAGGTTGAGGGCGTTGTTACGGTTAACCTGATTCCGCTAATAACCACATCAAATACACTGGATCTCAGTTCACTTCAAATTGTAATACCACCAGCCAGTGGC
Organism: Cytophagales bacterium; assembly: GCA_020063545.1. GTDB lineage: Bacteria > Bacteroidota > Bacteroidia > Cytophagales > Cyclobacteriaceae > UBA2336. The sequence continues at coordinate 6,844 of JAGUUF010000386.1, read as the reverse complement.
GCCCCGGCAGCGATTGACGGCAACGGAGTGCTGACCATCAATTATGCAGGAATAAACTTTTCCGGTACTGATCTGCTTACCATTCGTGCATGCGATATCCTCGGCAATTGCACCGACCAGCAATTTACGGTTGAAGTTGCCGGTGATATTGTTCCATACAATGCGGTATCGCCAAATGGCGATGGTAAAAACGACTTTTTCTATATCCGGTACATTGATCTTTTCCCCGATACCCAACAAAACAGTGTTACCATTTTCAACCGCTGGGGCGATGAAGTGTTTTCAATTTCCAATTACGATAATAATACCCGCGTATTCCGGGGCATTTCCAACTCAGGAAAAGAACTAACCACCGGCACCTACTTTTACAAAATCGAATTCAGCAGCGGAAGGCCTTCTAAAACCGGATTCCTTTCGCTTAAACGGTAATTGTTGGTGAAAGAGCTCCTTATAGTTTGCTTTAAATTTGAACAACATATTTAAAGGATGGTTAACAGAATTATTTGGCAATAGCTAGCCACCAATAAACCGGAAAATCACAACCGTTTAAACCCGCTGCCGTTTATTCCAAATAAATTCCTGTTACCCGCTCAAAAAAAATTCGTAATCTTAAAACATTATTAAAACCAATGTTATGAAAAGCCCGCTAACCCGGTTAACACCGTTCATTGTCATAGTACTCCTCGTGGCGTGTTCGCCTTCCGGTAAAGAGGTGAAGCTGCCGGATGTAAAGCCGCCTGTCGCGAAGGTGGAGCCTTACGAACTCACTTCGAAGCACGGCCACAAGCGTATTGATAATTACTACTGGCTTAAAAACCGCGAAGACTCAACGGTTATCAATTACCTCACCGCTGAGAACAACTACCTCGACACCATGATGGCTCATACCAAAGCGTTTCAGGATGCATTATTTGAGGAAATGCGTGGCCGCATCAAGGAAGATGATTCATCCGTACCCTACAAACTCGATGACTACTATTACTACACGCGCTACATAACCGGTGGCGAATACCCCATTTACTGCCGCAAAAAAGGTTCGCTGGATGCACCTGAAGAAATTATTGCCGATGGAAATGAACTCGGCAAAGGTCAATCGTTTCTTAATTTATTCACTTCTGCAAGCCCCGATCATAAACTTGTAGCCATTGTTATGGATACCGTTGGCCGGAATTTTTACACGGTAAAAATTAAGGATATGACTACCGGCAACCTGCTGCCCGATAAAATACCCAACACGCGCGGAGGGTATGTATGGACAAACGACAATAAATCCATTTACTACTCGGTGCCCGATCCAAAAACCCTTCGCAACTACCTCATCAAACGCCATGTACTGGGAACACCCGTTTCAGCGGACCAGATTATTTATGAAGAAAAAGACCAGACCCTGGATGTTGGTATCGGCAAAACCAAATCGAAAAAATACTTCATTATCAGTTCCGGCCGCACCGATGCCAGTTTTTCGCAATACCTCGATGCCGACAAGCCCGGAAAACCTGTGGTTATTCAACCCCTCCAGGAAAATGTTGAATACTCCGTTGACCATGCCGGTGGCGATAAGTTCTATATCTACACCAACCTGGATGCAAAAAACTACCGGCTTGCTGAGGCACCGGTAAGCAAACCTTCGAAAGAAAACTGGAAAGATGTTATCGCACATCGTGAAAATGTATTCCTGCAGGATGTGGACTTCTTCCGCGATTACCTGGCCCTGGCCGAGATGAGTGCCGGGCTGGTGAAAATCAGGCTCATTAAATGGTCGGATAAATCCGAACATTATGTTGATTTTGGTGAACCCGCCTATTATGCCGGCTTCGGATATAACCCTGAATTCAACACCAACATTATCCGGTACACCTACACGTCCATGACCACCCCCTCATCTACCTTCGACTACAACATGGACACCCGCGAGAAGGAATTGAAGAAAGAACAGCCTGTACTGGGTGGGTTTGACAAAAACAACTACGCCACCGAGCGTGTAATGGTGAAAGCCCGCGATGGTAAAGAAGTGCCGCTGTCTATTGTTTACCGCAAGGACAAATTCAAAAAAGACGGCACCATGCCCGGGTGGATTTACGGGTATGGCTCCTACGGGGCCACCATGTACGCTACGTTCAGTTCAAACCGCATCAGCCTGCTGGATCGCGGGTTTGTTTACGCCATCGCCCACGTTCGTGGCGGGCAGGAAATGGGCGGCCAGTGGTATGAAGACGGTAAAATGCTGAACAAGAAAAATACGTTTACCGATTTTATTGACTGTTCCGAATGGCTCATTCAGAATAACTATGTTGCTAAAGACAAACTCTTTGCTTCGGGCGGCAGTGCAGGCGGTTTGCTGATGGGCGCCATTACCAACATGCGGCCCGATTTATACCGCGGGGTTATTGCAGCCGTGCCGTTTGTGGATGTGATTACCACCATGGAAGATGAGAGCATTCCGCTCACCTCGTTTGAGTGGCTGGAGTGGGGTAACCCGGCTATACCCGAACAATATGAGTACATGCTCTCCTATTCTCCCTACGATAATGTCGAAAAAAAGAATTATCCCAACCTGTTGGTTACCACCGGCCTGCACGATTCGCAGGTACAGTACTGGGAACCTGCCAAATGGGTTGCCAAACTACGTGCCATGAAAACCGATAACAACAGGCTCTATTTATATACAAACATGGATGCCGGACATGGCGGGGCCAGCGGCCGGTTTCAACGGCTTCGCGAAGTGGCGCGGGAATACACGTTTGTGTTCGATATCCTCGGCATGAAGGAAATACTGGAAACCAAACCGAAGATTGAAAAGATGTGATTGGATTTAAAACAATAACCAAGGTACAGAAACTGCCGGTGAGGAATAGCCAGGTAACTACAAATCAACCTGTTTAAAATATTTTTCGAACAACTCTACCTTCTTTGAATCCGCGGAATTGAAAAGAAAGGGCGCTACGTCTTGCGCCATCTCACGCATATTCAGTTTGGTACAGGTTTGCAAGACTATCTCTTTTAAAGCCGCACTGTTTTTTACTTTCAACTTAAGGTTCAGGTAGCCATAGTCAGGCTTAATGTTCCTGCCTAATAAAAACACCACATCAAAAAAATCTCTCCCCTTAGCCCGCTTCCTGTTAACAATAGTGAAGAGTTTCTGCGCCAGAAGAATGCCGGGGGGTGTAACCGGAATCTCCGTAAACACATCAAACTTATTTATGATGACCTGATCAGGCACAAAAGAGTAGTGTTGCGGTTCAGTATCCAGTTGAATGAGTATTTTTTGTTCAGCATGGCCCGAAAGACCTTCCTGAAATAAAATACCGGGAAACCTGATATAGCACTGAAAGGCACTCTTAAGCACGGTTTTTACCTCTACTTCATATCCTTCGCGAACAAGTTGTTTCCGTAGCATCTGGGCTATGCGTTCAAATCCTTCTGCATCAAGTCCCAGGTTGTCGAAATCAATGTCTTCAGAAAACCGTGCATTACCATGAACGATACGCAGACAAGTTCCACCCAGAAAGCAGAGCTGCCCTGAAACTTCAGGCATATCAAAAATGATTTGCAAAATCTTGTATTGTAAATACTCCCGCAAAATGAACTCCCTGAAGCGCCATTGATCTTCCGGGTAGTATTTCAAAAGTTCTTCTACCCGCATCATAGCGCATAGGTTTTGATGAATAGGCCAACTCTTTTTTCCAACGCTCTATTTTTCACCAATGTAAGGTAGGCAAACAGTTTATTGAGATCTATCTGCTCTTTCAAAACTGGCTGATTGATCCGTAACGCCTCAAAATCGTGAGCTGATTTCAATGAAGCATGGAGGTAGAGGTGATCGATAACCAGTTTTTCCGGTTCAGCGATCTTACACGACTGACCATCGGCATCGATAAACCGATAACCAAACTGGAGAGACGGTTTAAGGTGCCGGTAACTGAACACACCGGCAGCCGTGTTGAACGTGTGCGTTTTTAACGATGTAGCAGACGTAATGCTGAAAACCCCTTCCGGAATAAGGCCGTAGTAAGCCCAGGCGGATTGAAAGGAAACGTATGACGGAGCATAAATACGGTTCGCGATAAGATAATGGAAGGTTGCCGATGGTTTCGGGTTGGCAAACATATACCAACGGTTAATGATCTTTACGATATAGCCTTTATGTTGCCATTCCACCAACCTTCTGGTATCAAAGTCATTCTTCCACTTCATAATATCCTGTAGTGAAAACACCCTGAAAGGCTCAAAATGCTGTTTAAAGTGGTAAAAACTCATTAAACATTTCTTTTTTTTGTTAAAAATAACAATTTTTAGAAATATTTCATATTTCTGCATTGCCTAAGAGGAATACACGTTTGTATTCGATATCCTCGGCATGAAGGAAATACTGGAAACAAAACCAAAGATTGAAAAGATGTGATTGGATTCAGTCGTCCTACGACTTGAAGTTTTAAAATTCTGATACCATCTCCTTCCAACTGATCAACCTATAACCCAAAATGGTTTGGCTTAAATCTCCACCGTAGATCACGGTGCTTTTACTTGTGCTTCCGTTCAATTTATCCCAGTAAATCAGGTTTTTGAAATAGGAGGTGTTGGCGGTTCGCCCGGCCTTGATTTCATACGCTTTTATGTCGTTCCCATCCTCCACCAACAAATCTATCTCCGTTCCCTTGTTGTCTTTCCAGTAGTATAGTCCATCACGCTTACCACGGGCCAATCGTTGTTTGTAACATTCTGCAATAACAAAGTTTTCAAACAAAGCGCCCAGTGCATAATGGGTTGACAATTGTGGAACTCCTTCAATACCGAGCAGGTAACAAACTAACCCGGTGTCATTAAAATATAACTTTGGTGATTTCACCAGTCGTTTGTTAAAATTTTTATAATGAGGCTGCAGCCTGAACACAATGTAGCTCGCTTCCAAAACCGAAAGCCACGCTTTGCTGGTATTAACAGAAACACCGGCATCAGCAGCCAGTGCGCTCAGGTTTAACACCTGGCCCGTACGGCCGGCACATAGTTTCAAAAATAAACTGAATTGCGCCAGGCTTCCCACATTTTGAAGGCTGCGCACATCACGTTCCAGGTAGGTTTGCACATAAGCGGGATAAAATAATTCGGACGGAACATTACGATTAAATAGTTCGGGATAGAAACCGCGCACGATCCACGCTTCATATTGCGTTGCTGGAATTTTATCGCTAAGCTCCTGCAACGATAACGGCAACAGCGTAACTATGCCTGCACGACCCGCCAGGGATTGGGTTATCTTTTCATTGAGTAGAAAGTTTTGAGAACCTGTGAGTATAAACCTCACATCACGGTTATCATCCACTACACCTTGCAGATAAGAAAATAATTCCGGTACATGCTGCACTTCATCGAGAATGGCACCCGTGGCGTACTTCATCAAAAATGAACGCGGGTCTTCGCGGGCAAGGCGCTGCTGGTCGGGCAGTTCCAGTAAAACATACGGCAGATTCTTGAACAGGGCTTTTGCCAGGGTGGTTTTACCCGATTGTCTTGGCCCGGTTAAGAATACTACTGGAAAATGTGCATAAACGGATCGTATATAAGCCTCTGCCTGCCTTGGAATCATGCCTTAAATATAGTACAAATTTGCATTATAAATACAAATTTGTACCAACAATCAGGCCAATAGTAGCCTTTAAACGGCTTCTCCAAGTAGCTAGGGAATTCATGTGTGTATTCGATATCCTCGGCATGAAGGAAATACTGGAAACAAAACCAAAGATTGAAAAGATGTGATCGTATTCAGTCGTTCTACGACTTCAAGTCGTAGAACGACTATTTTGTTTTTACCAAAGCATAGTGCATGGCTGAAGCTGCTTTATCGGTGATGTGTAAAACCCGGCCTCCCCTAACGGCTTCAAACTGAGCCCACCATTGTTCCGTTTTACCCTGCCAGCGGTTGGTCATGGTGATATCCCAATTGGTAACAGTAAGTTTACCCTCGTACTTCTGATCGAAGAATGTCATGCTGCCCACCATACCATGCGCGCCCGAATGCCTGCTGTTATACGTGCCATCTGCATTGAATACAAACGAATGCGATGACGATGCCGTAGCCATTCCGGCATACGCACCGGTAACGGTGTTGTACATATTAACACCCGTGCCGGAGGATTCTTCCCACGTGCCCACCAGGTCGGCCAGCGTAACGGCAAATTTGTTATAGCCCAACATACCGGCAATTTTTTCCTGGCTAGGAAACTCTTTCTGGAATTCCTGTGCGGAGGGTGCGATAATTTCGATGCACCGGGCAACCCCGCTCTCGATAAGTACCCGGAAACCGGCATAGTACTTCTTGCCGGTTGCTTTATCCACTACATCGGATTCGTAAAAGTAAATGCAGAAATAGCACGGGCCATTGTTATCGTACTTACGCAGGTTGCTCACTGTATATCGGGGCTGCATAATCCGATCGAATAAGGCACCTTCGATATTTCCTGTGTTACGCAGGTTATCATCAATTTCAATGGCATAATGGAGCAACACCGTGATAGCACCCTTGGTTAGCTTAACATAATCACTAAACGGTTTAGCCACCCAGCCATCATCAAAATTGGTAGTGGAAATGCTGATGCCCGTATTACCCGGCTTATCCGAAACAAGTAACGGCTGTACGGAGGGTTGGGCTACGGGCTGTGTGTTCACAGAAGGGACTGCTTCGGGTTTACGGAGATCAATAGACTGAATAACCCGGTCAATTTGCGTGTTGTATAGATTGGTATTCGTAAGAACAACTACCGTAACTACACGACCATAGCCGGAAATGGTATTGACAACGGCATACGATTGTTTGCCCTGCCACATAAATGTACTCGCACCCTGATGG
>JAGUUF010000362.1 GCA_020063545.1 Cytophagales bacterium | reverse complement strand
TGGGAAGTCTGTTGGCAATTGTTACACTGGCAACTTTGAAATTACGATGAGCAGGCGGGTTGTTATATTGGGTGCAGGCGAAAGCGGAACAGGCGCGGCCTTACTGGCAAAGGCGAAAGGCTTTGATGTTTTCGTTTCCGACCAGGCAATCATCAAAGACAACTACCGTGATGATCTGATTCGCCATAAAATTGCGTATGAAGAAGGTGCGCATACCGAATCTAAAATCCTGAATGCCGATTTGATCATCAAGAGCCCCGGTATTCCGGATACAGCCGGCATTGTGGTTCGTGCAACAGAAAAATCAATCGAAGTAATTGATGAGATAGAGTTTGGTTTCCGGTTTATCAAAGGAAAAGTAATTGCCATTACGGGAACGAACGGTAAAACGACCACAACATTACTGGCTTACCACCTGATGAAAACTGCCGGGTTCAGCGTGGCCCTGGCCGGTAACGTGGGCGAAAGCCTGGCCCGGAAAATTGCCCACGGTAACCACGACTGGTATGTGCTTGAAATCAGCAGTTTTCAATTGGATGGAACCAAAACATTCAGACCTGAAATTGCCGTGCTGCTGAACATTACACCTGACCACCTCGATCGGTATGGGTACACCATGCAGAATTATGTGAACGCCAAATTCAGGATTATCCGAAACATGGACAGTGGCAATCACTTTATTTTTTATGGTGACGATCCGGTAATCGCAAAGGAAGTAGCCCAACGCAAACCGGGCGTTAACCAAATTCCGGTTTCGCTCAAGGCAGGCGCTTTGCCGGTGTATGCCAGCGGCACCACCATGCACTTTAAACTGGGCAGTGAGGTGTTCGCTATCCGGCAGGATGAAACCACCCTGAAAGGTCCGCATAACCTGATTAATACTATGGCGGCTGTATCGGCTGTGCACCAGGCAGGAGCGAAACTGAAAGCAATAAAAGAAGGACTTAAAACATTCCGCAATGCACCGCACCGGCTTGAGCTGATTGCATCAATTAACGGGGTTGAGTTTGTAAACGACTCAAAAGCCACCAATGTGGATTCAGTAGTGTACGCACTGGGAAGCTATAACCAGCCCCTTATCTGGATAGCCGGTGGCATTGATAAGGGCAACGACTACAACCTGATTAAAAATGAGGTTCAAAGAAAAGTCAAGTCGCTTATCTGCCTGGGTAAGGATAATGAGAAGCTTAAAAAGTTTTTTACCGGCATCGTAAAATCGGTACACGAGACACAGAGTGTTTCCACACTGGTAAGGCTTGCCTTGCAAGAAGCGCAACCTGGCGATGTGGTGCTGTTATCGCCTGCGTGTGCCAGCTTCGATTTGTTTAAAAATTACGAAGACCGGGGCGAGCAGTTCCGCAAGGCAGTACTGGAACTAAAAAAGGAGGTTGAAAACCAATTGGTATGAACAAGGTAAAAACATGGGTTGATGAGAATCTGCAGGGCGACAGGGTAATCTGGGCGGTGGTGTTCATACTCTCCATGATCAGCATCCTGGTGGTGTACAGTTCTATCGGCACGCTTGCCTTCAAGCGATCGGTTAGTCCTGAGAAATACCTGCTTACCCACACCCTGCACGTGTTTATCGGGCTGGCGGCCATGTGGCTTGCGCACCGGGTGGATTACCGCTACTATTCAAAACTTTCCCGGCTTGCTTTATGGATAAGCGTTCCTCTCCTGATTTATACATTCACTAACGGTACAACGGTTAATGATGCAGCCCGATGGATCAATATCCCCATTATCAACACCTCGTTTCAGCCGTCTGACTTTGCCAGCCTGGCCCTGATCATCAACCTGGCCAGCATGCTTTCCAAACGCCAGCAGAACATTGACGACATACGGGAATCGCTAATTCCCATCCTGTTTTGGTGCGGAATGATTTGCGGGTTAATTGCACTCACCAACATGTCAACCGCGGTATTGCTCCTGCTTACGTGCATGCTGATTATGTTCATTGGCCGGGTGCCGATGCGCTACCTGGCCATGCTGTTGTTTGTTGGTGTATTGTTCGGGGCGCTGGCGTTCAAGTTCGGCATGCGGGGCGGAACGGTTATCAACCGGGTGAATGATTTCATCGGGTATGTTCAGGGAACGAAGGAGCTTCCGTTCCAGGCAAAACATGCACACATCGCGGTAGCGACAGGCGGCATTACCGGTAAAGGCCCGGGCAACAGCGACCAGCGTAACATTCTTCCGCATCCGTATTCGGATTTTATTTACGCCATTGTCATTGAAGAGTACGGGCTAATCGGAGGCGTGGTGGTGCTGGTACTGTACCTCATTTTGTTGCATCGCGGAATGAAGGCGGCCTACAACAGCGAGCGGGCTTTTGCAGGATTACTGTCAGCCGGATTAAGTTTTGACCTGGTGTGCCAGGCCATGATAAACATGGGTGTAGTGGTTGGCCTCGGCCCGATCACCGGTCAGCCCTTGCCGTTAATCAGCATGGGCGGAACATCCATGGTGTTTACCGGTATTTCGCTGGGAATAATTTTAAGTGTAAGCCGCGGTGAGCGCGATGAAGTATGGCAGCAACAAACAGAAATGAAAGATAAAAATACAGAAATGAAGGCAGCGTAATTCCTCACCCTGGCCCCTCTCCCAACGGGAGAGGGGTGTCCGGCAGGACAGGGTGAGGGCGATAACAAGTATATGAACGTAACAAAACCATATCGCCTGATCATCAGCGGTGGCGGCACCGGGGGTCACATCTTTCCGGCCCTGGCTATTGCCAATGCCTTTAAGGCGCGTCATCCGGATGCAAAGATTTTATACGTTGGCGCCAAAGGCAGGATGGAAATGACGCGCGTGCCCGATGCAGGCTACGAGATAATCGGACTTTGGATAAGCGGAATACAACGAAAACTCAGCCTGTCCAATTTACTGCTTCCTCTTAAACTCATTGCCAGTTACGTCAAAGCTTCGTCCATTCTTAAAAAATTCAGGCCGCATGTTGTTGTGGGCACGGGCGGGTTTGCCAGCGGCCCCGTAATGATGGCAGCCACGTCAAAGGGCATACCGTCATTGATCCAGGAGCAGAATTCTTTTGCCGGCCTGGCCAACAGGCAGGTGGCAGGTAAAGTAAGCCGGGTGTGCGTGGCGTACGAGGGCATGGAAAAATATTTTCCGAAGGAAAAAATTGTACTTACGGGTAACCCCGTTCGCAAAGATTTGCTTTCGGTGGCCGATAAGCGCAAAGAGGCGTTCAGCCATTTTGGTTTTGATCCGTCCGTTAAAACCCTGTTGGTAATTGGCGGAAGCCTCGGCTCAAAAACCATAAATGAATGTGTATATGCCGGCATTGACAGGCTGATGGATGCCCGTATCCAGTTAATCTGGCAGACAGGCAAAGGGTATTTTTTGCAGTACCTCGAGTTGCTCAAAAAATACGATCGGAGAAAAATCCGGCTGTTCGATTTTCTGAAAGAAATGGACCTGGCCTATGCTGCGGCCGATGTCGTTATCAGTCGCGCAGGTGCCCTGGCGGTGTCGGAGTTGTGTGTGGCCGGCAAGCCGTGCATCCTGGTGCCGTCTCCCAATGTGGCCGAAGATCACCAGACCAAAAATGCTATGGCATTAGTAAATAAAGGTGCAGCCATTATGATTACAGATGCAAAAGCCGGTGAACTGCTGATACATGAAGCGCTGAAACTGTTGTTCGATGAACAGCAGGCTGCGCAGCTCTCGGCAAACATCAGCAAGCTGGCAATGCCCCATGCTGCTGAGCAGATTGCCGATGAAATTGAAAAACTTATAGGTATCCGTGCAAACGGAAGCGTATTGTCAGGAATATCAAACAGGGCTATGTTAATCAGTTGAGCAGTGGACATCAATACCTACCATAACGTTTACTTTCTGGGCATCGGTGGAATCGGCATGAGCGCCATCGCGCGCTGGTTTCTGAAAAAGGGCGTGCGCGTTAGCGGGTACGACCGCACCCCAACGGCACTAACCACAGCGTTGCAGCAGGAAGGAATGCACGTGCATTTTGAAGATGCCGTAACGAACATCCCTGCAGAAGTGATTACTGAAAAAGACAAAACCCTGGTAGTCTTTACACCGGCAATCCCGAAGGATCACCGTGAATACAATTACCTGAAGGCGCAAGGCTACGAAATTATGAAGCGTTCGGAGGTTCTTGGCCTGATAACCCGAAATTACCGCACCATAGCCGTTGCCGGCACGCATGGAAAGACCAGTACATCTTCCATGATTGCCCACATTTTGAAAACGGCCAGGGTAAACATGGTAGGTTTTTTGGGCGGCATAACGGCCAACTACGAATCGAACCTGGTGATGGAAGGGGATGTAAATCCCAATACCATCATCGTGGTTGAAGCCGATGAGTTCGATCGATCGTTCCTGCGGCTCTTCCCGCATACCGGTGTGGTCACCTCAGCCGATGCCGACCACCTTGATATTTACGGCAGTCATGAAAACATGCTCACTTCCTTCCGGGATTTTATCCGTCAGGTTAACACGGATGGCGAAGTGATCATTCACGAGTCGGTGGATGCCTTGCTTACTTCCGGAATTCCGCTTCGTAATAAAATAACCTATGGCATGAGCCGGGGACAATTTTTTGCCGGTAACATAACCGTTGCGCGGGGGCGCAACGGATTTTTTGAATTTGACCTGTGCGGTTTCGACACAGTTCATCGCATTACACTCGGTGTCCCCGGTTTTCATAATGTCGAAAATGCCATTGCCGCAGCCATCGCCTGTTATCGCAGCGGGGTTTCAATGGAGGCGATCAAATCGGCCTTAACTTCTTTCCGGGGGGTTAAGCGCAGGTTTGAGTTTATCGTTCAATCGGATAGGGTAGTGTATGTAGATGATTACGCCCATCACCCCACCGAAATCGAAGCGTTTCTTAACTCCATCCGTTCCATGTACCCGGGCAAAAAATTAACAGTGGTGTTTCAGCCCCACCTCTTTACCCGCACCCGCGACTTTGCCGATGGCTTTGCAAAAAGCCTGAGCCTGGCCGATGAGGTGCTGCTCATGGACATTTACCCGGCCCGCGAACTGCCGATACCGGGCGTGGATGCCGACATGATTTTTAAACAGGTTACTGCAAAAACGAAAGAACGGTGCAACAAAAGTGATTTGCTCGAAAAAATAAAAGCCCGCGAACTGGAGGTGCTGACAACCGTTGGAGCCGGTGATATTGACACATTTGTTCAACCCATAAAGGAAATACTGAAAACGCGTTATGAAGGCTAAGTGGAAAATCCGAAAGGAACTGAAAATCGGGGTGGCATTGGCCGTGCT
>JAGUUF010000135.1 GCA_020063545.1 Cytophagales bacterium | reverse complement strand
GTCAAGGTCTTCGAACAGGCCGCCAAATTCTTCTTCGCTATCCGTACCCATTGTGCTTTGCTCAATATGGCGCAGAATGTTGGTGAGGTCTTCGAGAATGAAGTTATCTACTGCTTCATCATTTTCAGTTTCTTCATCCGACTTCTGATTTCCTTTCTCGGCAACTTTGTGGAACAGCTCTGATGGTTTGAGAAAGTAACCCAACTTTTCGAGGGCTTCTACTTTCACCACTTTTAGAATCTCCTTGCCCTTCTTGGTTTTCTCGTCAACCTTATCGTACTCAATCTTATCTTCCTTTAGCAGCTTATTGGCATAGAGGGTCATCTTCTCGGAGAGGTACTTGTAAAAGATAAAGCCGAGCATGTAATCACGGAACTCATCTGCTCCCATCTTGCCGCGCAGGGTATCGGCCACATTCCAGAGTTGTCGTTGTAAAAGCTTGCGTTGTTCTTCGGACATCTTATAAAATCGGGTTAGGGTTACAGATGGCCAAGCAACGGCTAACATCTGAAAAGTTGAAATTTAAGAAATTTGCGGAGAATTTGACCAAATTTGCATGGTTTAAGACCCAAAAATAGCTTATGCAACCATGCGCTTTGTGTAAAGAAAGAGAGGCTGATAAAACAGGCTCCCATGTGGTGCCTGCCTTCATGCTGGTATCTCTTATAGGAAAGCGTAATAAGGAAGTGGGCTTTGAAATATCGTCAGCCGGTTATGTTAAGAAACATATTGGACGTGAGGTTAGTGCAGAAGCAATCCACGAGTTGCTCGACCGTGAACTATCTGAGGACGACTTAGAAGAAAATGAGAATCCATTTGTAGTAGATAACCTATTGTGCTCGTTTTGTGAAAGTCGATTAAGTGTTCTTGAAAGCGGATGTGCACCGGAACTAAGAAAATTAAAAGATGGGAAGCTTGAATTAAAGAATGCCGATAAGACAAGTTTCTTTGAGATGGCGAATAATCTTGAGATTCGGTGCCTTTTCTACTCGATAGTATTTCGAATAGCAGCCACAAGCAAATTTGAGTATAATCTAAATGCCACGCTTTATGAGCGAATAAGGGGCCTGCTCGATAAAGTTCTATCCACTGATATAAAGGAGTTTACTGATAATCTCAAAAAATTCAGCGATGAGTTGGCATCCATTCCTGTTTCCATATTTTATGCTCCACTAACTGATAATGATGATGGTGGTAATCAAATTTACTCTCACAAGCCATTATCAATTCCCTCCTTCGTAATTATAAACGAATTTATAGTATGTACTTATAACAAGATGCCACAGATAAACTTCGATTTTGGGTCAGTCTTTTCAATCGATAAAAACCTGGTTAAGGCAACTATAAATTTTAAAGAATCAGTTTTAAAAATTGGATTTTTAGAGTCTCGTAAGAAAATTAACGATTCACTCAACAAGGAACTTGCTCACAAAATGAATCAGAATATTGGTAATCTTTTCCGAGAGGTTTCTGTAAGAACCAAAGGCATAGCACCATCTAATGCCGAAATTCATGAATTTGTAAAAGAGGTAGCACTAGATGAAACTGAGTTGTTCGATAAATTAAAACCTGAATTTTTGGCTAAGGTTATGAAGAAACATCTTGAATAAGGAAGCAATTAATTAATCAAGCCAGCAATAAGTGGCGCTGCTTTAGCAATTAGTTCAACAAGTGTTCCTGCCGTAACGGTCTTTTCGATACCACCCCATAGCATTTTTACAACTGATTTATTTGGATTGGGTTTCGCCAATTGGTCTTGAATAGAGTCTATATCAGTTACTAAATCTAGTTTTTGAGCATCCTCTAATTCCTGCGATTGTGCGATAGCATTTCTGAGTTCGCTGAGTGCTTGCGCAGCATCCTTAAACTTTACATTTATCTGGTTGCCATCTCCAATTGTTACAACACTTCCAGTTGCTGAAATATTAATGCCTTCAAAGCGCTTTGGAGTAAATTGACTTGGTCCTTCAATTTTATCAATTCCCTTAGCTGTTATTGAATAGTAAATTGTTTTTTGTGGAAATGAAATGCCTTTTGGATTAGTAAATGTTTTTGATTCAGTTTCTTCAGAAACCCAATCTTGACTAATCAAGTAGTTTAAGTTGCTTATTATTTGGCTGTCGATAACGCCATGCTTTGCCTTTAATTCCGATTTAATATCCTTCATTTTCACAGCAGAGCCCTTTTTCCCTTTTCTGCTTGTAGCATTGGAATTTCTGTCATAGAAATACTGCAATATCATTTGCCGCAATTCATCATTGGAATAGCTGGGGATTTTTTTCTTTGCCATGATAGCTTGCTTTTAAGGTTAACACGAATATAAATAGATATAGAGCATGAGCCAATTATGGCAATGCCTCCGGCCCGGGCTATCCGCTACAAGTCCGGCCTAGCTCCTGCCAGCACACTTCGGGCTTTTCGCTTCTATCCCTATTGCATTACCAACCCCAGCATCAGCACACATTGTCAGGCCGCTCATCCCTCCCTCTTCCAAAGCCAGCCAATAAGTGCAGCTGCCCCAGCCCGTTGTAGGAAGGGAGATTGAGTTCTGAAATGCCCGCGCTTAAAAAAACTTTTTATGAAGATTGGTGAAAGGCCCGGATACCAAAGCTATGTTAACATAACGCAATGCCATTATATAACTCCTGCCTTGCTAAGTTCCTGACGCACAGTTCTATAATTATATTATGTTAACCATCCCAGCGTGCCATTACGCACATGCCTTTGCTACGCTGGTCTGGGGGTTTTTGGCTTCGTATTGAATAGAAACTGCAAGAAAGCCTGCATGGGTATCATTTTCCTGCAAGGACGGCAAGCATATACGTGATGAACACCCATTGATGAATGTGCCGCCTTTTTTGCCCAGCATCCAACAATATTTGCTGTTGGTGTAAACTGTACTTCTCCGAAATTTATTTCAGATTTAATTCAATCAATCAAAACGAAATCAGGAAATAAAAAGATAGTTGTTTATCCTAATTCCGGGGCTACCTATCATGCCGAGAATAAAACCTGGTCAATTTTTTCCGATGCGGCTTCCTGTGAAATAATGGCAAAGGAATGGATAGATTTGGGCGCTGATATTGTAGGAGGTTGTTGTGGGATTGGCCCGCAACAAATTAAAGCAATGGGTAAAATTATTTCCAAAACAGATTTGTGAAGCATCTGTTCAACTACGCCTGCCGGGTGCTGGCATTTTCTATACCTAACACACTTTATAAAATCGTGTTGCCTGAACCTGCTCCTGCTTACCCAGCATTTCTTCAATCTTTTTTGCTGTTTTGGTTATTGCTAAACCACCCAGCCCGGTACACCGCAGCGTGTTAGGTATTTGATCTCCTACGCGTTTCATCGTTTCAACTACTTCATCCAGTGGAATCAGGTGATTGTAATCAGATAGCGCCATGTTGGCACACGATATAGCGGTGCTTGCCGCCATCACATTTCTGTTCAGGCAGGGAGCCTCAACCCTATCGGCAATCATATCGCAAACCATTCCAAGTGACGACTGCAGGGTAAGTGAAGCTGCCGCCAGCGCTTGCTCCAATGTTCCTTTTTTAAGTTCAACAATACCTGCTGCCGCCATACCTGAACCCGACCCACACTCGGCCATACAACCGCCCACTTCAGCGGCAAACGTTGCATGGGCTGCAATAAAAACTCCGATGATACCGGCAGCCAGCATGGCCTTAACAACTTCATCCTGAGGAATTTGCAAAGCACGGGCAGTTCCTATCAACGCGCCCGGCAAAGCACCGCACGAACCGGCTGTCGGAGCGGCTACAATTACGCCCATCGAGCTTTTCACCTCCATCATGGCCGAAGTGCACATAACTACATGATTTAACACATCGCCCTGCACCAGGGCACCTGCTTCAAACCGTTTTTTATAATTAACGGATTGTGGCCCCAGGATCCGGTCTTCATAGGAAGTGCCTTTTAAACCCAATTCAATCGCATTTTCCATAATGCGTACAATGGCCCGCATTTTATCGAAGACTTCATCCGGGGTTATGTTGCCCCGCTGTGCCTCGTAATGTACCGCCAGTTGCCAAAGTGAAAGATTCTTTCCCTCATTGTACTTCAGCATTTCATCGCAGGTAATAAAAGGAACACTCAGATTCTTCCTCGACAACACAGGTAAAACCGGGTTGAGTTGTTTGATGAAAAGTATCTCATCAAATGCCGACAACTCCTCAAGAAGTGAGCGCGTTAAAATTGCGTTGGACTTAACTTCGATAAAGGTTGCCTCACCCCGGTGAATTGTAATTTCATCGGCATCTATTGAACGTGTCAGAAATTCAAATACCTTATCGGGTGATTTTACATAAATAAGTGTTTCGTAAAAATCACCGGCCATGTGTACGGCAGCGCCATCAATATTGGTAACCTGGATCATTCCGCCTCCGGTGGAAATGGCGATCACCTTCCTGACTTCCTGATTGTTTTTAAGTGTAATCTGGTATGTGTTGGGATGTGTTGCGCCAATCGGATGGATTTGAATCTCGATCTTAATTCCGGCTAAGTCAACAGCCTGAAGGTATTGCGGCAAACGTTCATCGTATGCTTCCCAGCCAAGAAAACCCGAAAACAAACCCATATCCGAGCCCTGCCCTTTGTGGGTTGTAGCCAGTGATCCATTGGGGTCAAACTCAATAAGTACTTCACGGATTTCGCCATCCATTAAATCACGACACAACCGGCCTATGCGCAGGGAAGCAGCACAATGTGAACTCGATGGCCCCCGCATTACCGGACCAATAACGTCATTGAAAATGCTGGGATAAGATTCCATTGAATATTTTTTCGAATGTAGAAATTAATAAGCTCCTTTACAAGTGATCAACGTTCGATTCCTCCTATGATTACAACCGTGATATGGATTGTCTTCCTGCTTCTTGCTGTCTGGATTGCTTTTCTTTTGTGGCTGGATTATAAGAAGCACAAAGATAACCTCGAAAAAAACAGTTGGGTGAAAACAGGAGCGATTGGTTTCATCGGAAATTTCTTTGATACGCTTGGAATAGGTTCGTTTGCCATTGAAACCGCCCTCTTTAAATTTATGAATCAAACGGAAGATCGCGTACTGCCCGGAACCCTGAATGTTGCTAACACAATTGCCACGGTTGCACAAGGCATCATTTTCATACAAATTATTGAAGTGGAGCCCATTACCCTGATAACCATGTTGGCTTCGGCCGGACTTGGAGCTACGCTGGGTGCCGGCATTGTTTCAAATTTTTCTGAAAAAAGCGTACGACTAACTATGGGTGTGGCATTGCTTGTTACAAGCGGATTTATGATTGTTACAAAGCTTAACTGGATTGAAGGAGGTGGTATTGCGCTGGGCTTAACGGGCGCCAAACTGGCAATCGGTGTTATCGTGAACTTTATACTTGGAGCCCTGATGACTGCAGGTATTGGGTTGTATGCGCCCTGCATGGCATTAGTTTTTGCACTAGGGATGTCACCTGCAGTGGCATTTCCAATCATGATGGGAAGCTGCGCTGTTTTGATGCCGTTTGCCGCTTACCGGTTTATTAAAGAAGGGGCATACAACCGGAAAGCTTCATTAATTATTAGCATTACCGGACTTATTGCCGTGTTTATAGCTGCATTTGTGGTTAAATCCCTCCCACTCGATGCGCTTCGATGGCTGGTCTTAGTTGTAGTTATTTATACAGCAACGGTTATGCTACGGGCCGGCCTGGCCACGTCATAGAACCCAGCACTACTTTCGTACCAACATAGATTCCATTAGTACCCAGTTGTTTGGATCAAGAAGTATGTTTACCGGTGCAGACTCAACAGCAATCGTAAATTCGTTCTTTCTTTCATTTATCTGTACCTGTTGCTAAGGCAAATAAACCCGGCCGGCTTGCCGTTTTTTCTTAAAAATAG
>JAGUUF010000222.1 GCA_020063545.1 Cytophagales bacterium | reverse complement strand
TGTTGCTTTGCAGGTGGCCGATCATATGCCACTCAATATCTTTTGGCAGGGCCTGGTACTTGGCTGCCAACTCCTGTGCTTTATTCTCGCCAAAACTGCGGTGGCCGGCCTGGTAAACTTCCATTATCCGGTCTGCCGGTTGTGTTTTACTAACCACAATAACCGTAACGCCTGTGGGAACGGCCGCCTTCAGTTCCTGCATGTTAAGTTTAGGATTCATTGCGTATTTTTGGCACCGCTAACTAACAAAAAAAACCGCGGCACAACATGGCAATTATCGGAAACTTACTCAAAAAAGGAATCCGGTTGCGGGAGATGATGGAGCAGGAGTACACTGCCCCGTTCGATTTACAAAAAAAAGAACTTAAAGAATTGCTTATTGCCGCCAACCAAACGGAGTTCGGCAAACATTACCGGTTTAACGACATTCTGAGCACGTTTAGAAATGCGCCCTCTGATTTCTATAGCCGGTTTCGTGAGCACGTGCCGATACACGACTACAATAAAATGCACAATGAGTGGTGGCGGTTTACGCTGGAGGGAAAGAAAAACATCTGCTGGCCGGGACGCGTAAAATACTTTGCGCTGAGTTCGGGTACGAGCGAGGCTACTTCGAAGCACATACCGGTAACGAAGGATATGACGAAGGCTATTCAGAAAACGAGCATCCGGCAGATTCTTACCTTATCAAAATACGATTTGCCGGGTGATTTCTTTACTTCGGGTATCCTGATGCTTGGCGGCAGCACCCACCTGCATAAGGTAGGCAACTACTTCGAAGGTGACCTGAGCGGCATACAGGCTGCCAAGCTTCCTTTTTGGTTCCAGCATTTTTATAAGCCCGGAAAAAGAATTGCCCGCAGCCGCAATTGGGATGCAAAACTGAACGCTATTGCCAGAAAAGCCCCCGACTGGAATATCGGTATTATTGTAGGTGTACCCGCCTGGCTTCAGATAATGATGGAGAAGGTTTTGGCCTATCACAAACGTGATCATATTCACGAAATATGGCCTAACCTTCGGGTGTATGTGCATGGCGGTGTTTCGTTTGACCCGTACCGGAAGAGCTTTGAGAAACTGCTGGGTGAACCAATCTATTACATTGAAACCTACCTGGCCTCCGAGGGTTTTATTGCCTTCCAGGCCTGGCCCAACCGAAGGTCCATGCGGCTGGTGCTGAACAACGGCATCTTTTATGAGTTTGTGCCGTTTGACGAAAACAACTTCGATGCGAATGGCGATATTAAACCCGGAGCACAACCGGTGATGATTGATAAGGTAGTTGAAGGAAGAGAGTATGCCCTGTTGCTTTCTACCTGTGCCGGGGCATGGCGGTACCTGATTGGCGATGTCATCAAGTTTGTTTCTGTTGAAGAATCGGAAATAGTGATAACCGGCCGTACCAAACATTTTCTTAGCCTGTGCGGAGAACACCTTTCGGTTGAAAACATGAACCGGGCAATCGAAATGGTATCGGACGAACTGAATATTGAAGTGCCGGAGTTTACCGTAGCCGGTGTGCCGCATGGGTCGCTGTTCGCCCACCATTGGTTTGTCGGGTCAACTAAGGATGTCGATTCGCAGCTTATCCGCCAGAAGCTGGACGAACGGCTTAAAGAATTAAACGATGACTATGCTGTTGAGCGAAGTGCTGCGTTAAAAGAAATTAAAGTGGATGTGCTACCGGTTAAAACATTTTACGATTGGCTTGAATCGAAGGGAAAAGTTGGCGGGCAAAATAAGTTTCCGCGTGTAATGAAAGCCGCCCAGTTCCAGGAATGGCAGCAATTTATTCAGAACCATCGCAATGGAAATAATTTTTAACGGTATCGTTTCCGGAATTATCCTTGCCTTCCTGATAGGGCCGGTGTTTTTTACCATACTCCAAACCAGTGTTGAGCGGGGCTTTGGCAGTGGCCTGCTGGTGGCCACAGGGGTGGCGCTGAGCGATGCGGTTTACATTCTTATTGCTTACCTCGGTATTTCGCAAACACTGTCCGACAATCATGCGCAGGTGTACCTGGCTTATGGTGGCGGGTTTGTATTGTTTAGCCTGGGGCTGTATTACCTGCTGGTTAAAAGCCGTAAGCTCAGTGGTTTTCAGGTTGAGCATATCCGCGAGCAAAACCCGTTGCGCCTCATGGCAAAAGGTTTTTTTATCAATGGCTTAAGCCCGATGGTGTTGGTATTCTGGGTAGGAACGGTGGGCCTGGCAACAAGCGAGTTAGGGTACACGTCACCCGGTAAAGCGCTTACCTTCTTTGGCGCCATTATCATTACGGTTTTTGTAACCGATATTATTAAAGCCAAGTTAGCCGATAACCTGCGCAGGATATTGACGCCCCGGTTTATCCGGATACTGAACATTGTACTGGGCCTTGTACTGGTAATTTTTGGCGGAAGGCTGATTTTATTTGCCGGTGATGCACACGGGTTATAAATCAATCCTGCAGTACGTTGCTGATGAATGTAAGTTTGGTAAATAACCAGGCCAGCAAGAAAAGGATGGACCAGTTAACATAGATCGTGTAGTAGTCAGCAGTATCTTTAAACCGTGTTTCTTTTATTTCTGCCTTTTCCAGTTTATCAATCTGGCTGAATACCCGTTCCAGGGCCTTGTTATCCAGCACCCGGTAAAATTCTCCGTTTCCGATTTCGGCAATTTTGCGCATGGTAGTTTCATCAACGTTGTTTTCAATCATGTTGGGTCTGCCGAAAAAATCTTTACCAAATGGTACCATGCCTTCTTTTCCGATAACGATAGTATAAATTTTAATGCCGAAGGCAGCGGCCAGTTCAGCCGCAGTTATCGGGTCAATATTGCCGGCATTGCTGTCGCCATCGCTTAACAGAATGCACACTTTTGACTTGGAGGCAGATTCCCGCATGCGGTTGGTAACCACTGCCAGTGCGCTGCCAATGGCCGTACCACGCGATTCTATCATGCTGAAAGTCATCTCGTTAATCAGCGATTTCAGTAACCCGTAATCGGTGGTGAGCGGGGCCAGCGAAAAGGCATCGCCGGAAAACACCACAATCCCGATGCGGTCCTGTATGCGGCCATCAATAAACTTATTGGCCACTTTTTTTGCAGCATCGAGCCGGTTGGGCGTAAAATCGGCAATCTCCATTGACCGGGAGATGTCAATGGCCAGCATTATATCAATACCCTCCGTCCACTGTTCAACTTTTTCGTTTGTTTTCTGCGGGCGGGCAAGGGCAACCAACAGCAAGGCAATGCAAATGAAAAGTAATAATCCCGGCACTATCCGGATGCTGTTCAACAACGAAGTTTTAAGGTCTTTCTGGGTAAGTGCCACCGGAAGTTTCTGTGTAGTTTTTAAGTGCAGGAGCCATCGTATAAAAAATAAAAGCGGAATGGCTGCAATGCCCAGCAGGATCTCCGGGTAACTCCAGGTAAATGCTTTAAACGTGGAGGGCGAAAACCAGTATACTGAATACCAGGGTATGGTGGTTTCGGGGCTAACCATGCTTTACCTCATTAAGTTTTTTATGGTAGCGTTGCTCCGCTATTTTACCCAGGCTATCGAGCGGCTCATGCACATTTTTAAGATGACCGTAAATTGCACCGTCAAGTGCTTTTAGTGCGGGGCCAAGCGCTCCGGTATCTGTCTCCAGGGTCAGCATTTCGCGGGTGGTAAGTTTTGTATAGGGTTTCTGCTCCAGTTTTTCGAGGTAGCGTTTCCAGAGGGCAAGCGACTGTTCGGCAACCAGCGGGTTAAACTGTGTGCTTAGCTGGCTTATATAATCGGAGAAGTCACGTGTAAACGATTTATAGTCTTTTTGTAATTGCCTGATGCGGAAATATTTTTTTATCCGCTTGCCGAAAAATATCCAGCCGAGTACCGCAGCCAATAACAAAGAGCCGGCAGCAATAGCAACAACCGGATAATTGAAAAGAAAGCGCACAAACCGGTACTCGGTATTTGTTTTTAGCGGAAGTTGCGTTACCGGAAGGGTATCAGGCGGAAATACGTTAACCTGGCGGATGAGGTGCACACTGTCGGGCTTACAGGCAAACCACAGGCTGTCGGCAGCACCCGGAATAAACACGGCAAGAGAAAGCTTTTGCACAGGATCTAATTCAAATGTTCGGAACTGGTAAACCACGCTGTCGTAGCTGATGCCGTGTTGGGTTTGGGTAGGAAAATAACGCCTTGAGATGTACTCAAACGGAGGGAATGTAAACGTAGAATCCGGAAAAAGTACTGTTAGGTTTTCAGGGTAGCGTGCGGTTAAATAATAACCTATAGGCTGGCCTATGGCTATGCTGTCGTGAGCAAACCCGCCCGTAACCGTAACCTGTTGGGCAGCCGAAAAACACCAGGTACAAAGTAAAGTCAGAAGTAAAAATACCTTTTGCCTCATTCGTGCACCTGGTTTACGATGTTTTTACGGTTCGGTTTCTCACTTTAAATAATTTCAGCAGTTTGGGCACATAGTCTTCATCGGTATCAATGGTGATGAAATTTATCTGGTGTTTCCTGCTGAATGATGCGAGAGCTTCTACCCGGTCCGATAACCGCTCAGCGATTTTTTGGCGAAAGTCCCCAAATGATGTATTTACCCAGAGCGTTTTCCGGCTTTCTTTATCCAGTACGGGTACAATGCCCAGTTTTGGTAAACGGGTTTCGCGTTTGTCGCTAAGGTGAATCATCACCAGGTCGTGTTTTTTTGCCAGCGCTTTCAGGTTATGCATATAGCCCTCGTCAATAAAATCAGAAATCAGGATAACGACACTCCTGCGCTTTATGGTATTGAGTGCAAACAGCAATGCCCGCGTAAGGTTGGTCTTTGGCGAACGGGGGTGCAGGTTAACCAGGCCGTGAATAAGCTGATAGGCCTGTGCGGTTCCTTTAGAGGGTTTTATATACAATTCACGCTGGTCTGAAAAACAGATTAATCCAACATGGCTTGATTCTTTTACGGCCGAAAGCGCCAGCACCCCGCAGATTTCGCGCCCGATGTCAACTTTGGTTTTGCCTTCCGATCCGATTTCCTGGGATGAGCTTACATCAAGAATAAAGAATACCGTTTGCTCCTTCTCTTCGCGGAATGTTTTAACGAATGTGCCATGCCCTTTAGCCGACACGTTCCAGTCAATCGTGCGGATGTCATCGCCATACTGGTAAGGTCGCACATCGTCAAACTCCAGTCCGGTGCCTTTGAATACCGATCGGAAATCGCCCTGCATCTGGCTGTTGATGGCCTTGCGTATCCGTATCTCGTAATTGCGCAGTTTCTTGAGTAAAGCCTTCATACCGGTGCCCGCAAAAATATAGATTTGTATGTACTTTGCAGGATGATTTGTGTACCCGGTAAATTCGTTGTGCAACCCAACCTGCTGATAGCGTGCCTGGTGCTGCTTTTTCTTGCCTCATGCAAACCAAATCGTCCTTTCGGCATCCTAAGCGAGCAGGAAATGGTGCACGTGTTGATGGAAATATACATGGATGAAGAAAAAATTTCGCGTGCCTACATTCCGTACGACTCGGTATCCCGGATTTCGCCCCTCATCCGGCAACGCATTTTGAACCGGGTAAACATACCCGATTCGGTTTTCAAGGCCTCCATGGAGTATTATATGGCACGCCCCCAGGCGCTCGACCGGATTTACGGTGTGCTAATCGATTCACTCAGTTTCAGGGAACACCGAATGCCCGCCCCCAATGTTGCACCCCGCTGATATTGAACATAAACTCGGTTTTGATCAGGTAAGGGAAAGACTAAAGGCCTTTTGCCTTTGCACCCTGGGTACTTCAGCAGTTGACGGTATCACCTTTAGTTCCTCCGAAGCAATCATCACCCGGTTGCTGAAGGAAAACCTCGAGTTCCGGCATCTGCTCGAACAATCGGAGGAGTTTCCGTCACAGCATTATGTTGACCCAACCGCTCTTTTTAAATCAGTTGCTGTTGATGGTTCTTACCTTGAACCAGCCGACTTTCTTAAAATCAAACAATCTCTCGAAACCATTTTTTTGTGCAGGGACTTCCTGGTAAAACACAAGTTCGAGTTTCCAACCTTATTCGATCTCACTAGCCGGGTAACCGTCAGTCCTGACCTTGTAAAGGATATCAGCCAGGTGGTTGATGATGAGGGGCAGGTAAAAGACACCGCTTCGGATGAATTGAAGCGTATCAGAAAACTATTGCGGGAAGCCCAATCACGGCTGCGATCACAAATAGAAAAGGCATACAAATTTGCTGTTACGGAACAGTGGGTGCCGGAAGGAGGGCTGCCTTCTATTCGGCAGGGCAGGTTAGCCATCCCCGTGCTGGCAGAACACAAACGGAAACTTAAGGGATACATTGTTGATGAATCGGCAACCGGTCAAACCGTTTATATTGAACCAACAGAAGCGTTGGATGCCAACAACGAAATCCGCGACCTGGAACATGCCGGGCAACGCGAAGTGGTAAGGATATTGAAAAACCTTACTACCCGGTTGCGAGGCCAACTTGGTGAATTGACAAACGCTTACCAGTTTCTTGGTCAGATTGATTTTACCAGGGCCCGTGCAAAATTTTCTATCGAAATCGATGCAGCTATGCCGGTTATTCAACGCACCCCGGCATTGAATTGGATGAATGCCCGGCATCCGCTGCTTCAGTTAACACTGGCAGGAAAGCGTAATGTGGTGCCGTTAACGATTAACCTGAATCAGGCAGAGAGGATGCTGCTCATCAGTGGGCCGAATGCGGGTGGTAAATCGGTTTGTCTTAAAACCGTTGGATTGCTGCAGTATATGTTTCAATGCGGCCTGCTAATACCGGTATCCCCCGATTCCACTGCAGGATTATTTGATGATCTGTTTATTGATATTGGCGACCAGCAGTCTATCGAAAATGATTTGAGCACCTACAGCAGCCATTTAAAAAACATGGTTACGTTTATTAACCATGCCGGACCAGGGTCGCTGGTGTTGCTGGATGAACTGGGTTCCGGCACTGACCCGAATTTCGGAGGGGCCATTGCCGAGGCGATACTTGAAGCCCTGCTGAATAAAAACGTTTGGGCGGTAGCCACTACGCATTATTACAACCTGAAACTGTTTGCCGGCAAGCACCCCGGTATCCGTAACGGGGCCATGCGGTTTGATGAGGAAAAACTTACCCCCTTGTTTATACTTGATATGGGCAAACCCGGCAGTTCGTTTGCGCTGGAGATTGCCCGGAAAACGGGAGTACCCAATTCGGTGCTGCAAAGAGCAGAACGGTTACTTGGGCAGGACTTGCTGGGTTTTGATCACCTTGTTCGCAGCCTTGAAAAAGAACGCCAGGAATTAACACAAAAACTCAGTGAACTGGATACACAGCAACGTTCTCTTGAAGAACTACAGCAACACTACGAAAGCCTTCGGTCTGATCTTGAACATCGGAAAAAGCAAATAATCGATCGGGCAAAAGCAGAAGCAGCCGAACTGCTCCGGCAAACCAACCGCGAGATAGAAAAAACCATCCGGCATATCCGTGAAAACCAGGCGCAGCGTAACGAAACAAGTAAAGTGCGGAAAAACCTTCAGGAAATGGCAAAGAAGGTTAAGAAGGAAAGCAGCATTAAGCCCGTTGCAGGTGCCGGTATCATCGGGGTTGGCGACCGGGTTTCTATTATCGGGCAGGAGGGCTCAGGTACCGTATTGGCTGTAAAGGGCAAACATGCCATGGTACAGTTTAACGAACTGAAATCGAAAGTTGAACTGGCTAAACTGAATAAACTATCGAACCGTGATACCGACCGTGAATATGATGTTTCAAAAACCAGATCGCTTCTATCGGGCTTGAAGCTGCATGAGAAGCAGGCGGTATTTAACCCGTTGCTGGATGTGCGGGGCAAGCGTGCCGAAGAAGTAATTCCGCTATTGGAACAGTTTTTAGATACTGCCGTATTGTTGGGTTACCGTGAGTTGAAAATCCTCCATGGTAAAGGCGAAGGTGTATTGCGTACCGTGATTAGAAATGAATTGCAACAACACCGGCAGGTTGAGTCGTTTGCCGATGAACATGTTGAACGGGGCGGTGCGGGAATAACCGTGGTGGTACTCAACTAAACCCATCATACCACGTTACGTGGCAAGATGGGTAAAGTAATCAGTAAAAATGCTTATTGGAGAACGAAGGTCCAGGTGCCGTTTACCAATTCAACCCGGCTACCCGGGTAATTACAGGCCGTACAGGTAAACGTAAGGTTAAGTTTTCCGGTGGAATCAATAAAGTAGGTCATGGCCAGGTCCGATCCGTCTGCCGTGCCGTTTGTGTTCTCATCGCGTATTAATTGCGATTCTGCATCGCCACCAAAAAACCAGCTACCGCTTGCGGGCCAGGGGCTCGGTGTAGGCCGCGTTCCGCTAACCGAGAAGGTGTAGGGGCCTTTGGGGTTGCTTGAATTGAATGTTCCGCCAATGGTCAGCGAAAATCCTGTAAAATCTCCCGTACGCGTGTCCGAATCAAGGGTAGCACTTACGATATTCCATGTTTTCTTGAGCTTATCGAGTTGTTTTTGCTCAAGTGTTTTGCCCGGACCGTTATCATCGCAATGGGTAAAGGTGATTACAGAGGCGGTTAGCACTAAGAAAGAGAGCAGTGACTTAATAAACGTATTCATTTTCACGTGTTTTTACGGTACAATTTGAGGTTTCCTTGGCATAAAATCAAACGGCATGGGCGTGGCAGGCTAAAATCAGGTGTTTATTGCGTTAAAACGCTGGTTGTAACCGTGAATTGCGCACTTATTACCTGTTTTTTGATTTGAAGTTCGCCATCGAAATAACCGTTGCCTCTGGCGGATATTCCTCCTTATTATTGGAGGCAATTACGATTATCCGGTTTTTAGTTTGAGTTTTCAGCAGGTTGCGATACCATTGAAAGGCCCTGTCGTCCAAGTTGGTACCGGGTTCATCCAGGAAAACCGCGGGTACATCGGTAAAAAAAGCAAGTCCAAGTTTTAAACGCTGCTTCATGCCGGAAGAAAAATTTCCGATGTATTTTCCTGTGGCCTCCTCCAGGTACATTTCACGGATTATCCCTGAAGTTGTAAGCCCCGGCAACAGGGGTTTTAGCCTGAAATGGAAGTCAACCATTTCAGCCAGGGTAAATTCATCAAGTAAATCCATGTACGGTGCAGCAATTGTCAACTGGCTGAAAACTCCATCGGCATCAATGGGTTTTCCGGCAATTTCGTAGGTTAACGTTCCTTGGGTTGGAGGCATCTGTCCCCAAAGGATATTCAGCAACGTAGATTTTCCGGAACCATTAGGTCCGGTAACGGCAT
Organism: Cytophagales bacterium; assembly: GCA_020063545.1. Lineage (GTDB taxonomy): Bacteria > Bacteroidota > Bacteroidia > Cytophagales > Cyclobacteriaceae > UBA2336. The sequence continues at coordinate 1,044 of JAGUUF010000222.1, read as the reverse complement.
ACGTATTTCCCGGGGTGAACGTGTAATTGAAATCAGAAAATAGCCACCCGCTATTGAATTTTTTTCCCAGGGCTTCTGCAACAATTCGGGTGGCCGGTTTTTCAATCGGCTGATCCATAGCCCTTCATAATGCCGCGTTCTGAACTTTGTATGAAGTTGATAATATAGTCCCGTTCCTGGCTTTCCGGTACCGAGTTTCGGATTACATCAAGGGCTTTGAGGTTGTTAAGACCTTTAAGGAAAATGTAACGGTATATCTCCTGGATTTCAGAAATCTTTTCAGAAGAAAATCCGCGCCTGCGAAGGCCTACAGAGTTAACCCCCGCATATGCCAACGGCTCGCGTGCCGCCTTGGTGTAGGGTGGCACATCCTTCCGCACCAGCGAACCGCCCGATACCATAACATGTGCACCCACTTTAACAAACTGGTGCAGTGCACTGGCTCCGCCAATTATCGCCCAGTCGTCAATGGTTACGTGGCCGGCTACCTGCACGGAGTTTACCAGGATGCAGTGGTTTCCGATAACGCAATCGTGCGCCACATGCACATAGGCCATCAGCAGGCAATTTTTACCGATAACGGTTTTCATTTTATCGGTTGTGCCGCGGCTTATGGTAACATATTCGCGGATTACGCTGTTATCGCCAATGTGTGTTTCGGTTTTTTCACCGGCAAATTTCAGGTCTTGTGGGATGGATGAAACGGAAGCTCCCGGATATATCTTCACATTTTTTCCAAGCCGTGATCCATCCCAGATAATGGCATTGGGGCCAATCCAGCAACCGTCATCAATTACCACATCGCGTTGAATGGTGGCAAATGCTTCGATGGTTACATTGTTGCCGATTTTGGCTTCGGGGTGAATGTTGGCTAACGGGTGGCGGCTCATGAGTCTTTGCGTACAATACTTGCTGTCATGGTTCCTTCGCACACCAGGGTGTTACCAACAAAGGCACGGCCATACATTTTGGCAATACCTCGTTTAATGGGTGCCACCAGGTCGCATTGAATTACCATGGTATCTCCCGGCAACACCATCTTTC
>JAGUUF010000283.1 GCA_020063545.1 Cytophagales bacterium | reverse complement strand
TTTATTTAACACATACCAGGGCCCTTCAATAACAAACACCTCGTACCCGCGCACAAAAATTTTATTGTACCCCATTACCCCGTAATTGAAATACGGAATGTCCTCGCGGTTACTCCAGTATGCAAACGAAAGGTTGGAAAGGAAAAAATCTTTCTTCAGGTCGAAAAAGCGTGAATAGCTTACCGATATATCCCACTTGCTGATGTCGTTGTTAAGCAGGATGCCGGTTTTCTGTACCTGGGCATGCAGCTGGTACCCGGTTAGCGGGTACGCCACCACATCGCGGTAGTCGCTTATGAACTGGTAGTTGAATAAATCGTACTGCTGGCGCAGGTTGGTTTCGGCACCGAGGTAGTTTTCGTTAATCCGGGCCACGGTATCGGCAATGTGGGTGGTGCGGTACCCGTACTTCCAGCGGTGTTGTTTGTAAAAGTTGTTGCGGTAGGTGTACGTTATTCCAATGCCCGTGGTTTTGCGCAGCAGGCTGCGCATCTCCAAAAAATCCAGTTTATGATCAACCGTTCGCACCGGCAGGTTTTTTGCCTCAATGTAATCGCTTTCAAAAATCAGTCCCTGTTTCTGCCGCCTGTCGAAATACGGAACCCGGTACAGCAATTCGAAACGGTTAACATAGCCAAACTGCGCGGTGAAGATGAGTGTTTCGTTTCGTCCGCGCATGTTGTACTGGTAAAGTTTAAGGCCGTAGTTAATCCGGTTTAAATCGTGGTTGTAGTTTTGCCACCATTCGTTAAAGTTTCTGTCGGATAACTGGAAAATCGGAACCGGAAATGTGTACCACCGTTCATCCACTTCCACCAGCAGGTCGGCCTGCCCGCGGGTAAGTTCCAGTGTTCGGATATTGGTTGTATTGAACAGAGCGAGGTTAAAGAGTTTGTTCTTGTCTTTTTCAATAACCCTGGCAAGTTCGGTTGTCAGTACCGAATCGCCCGCCTTCAGGGTAAGTTCACGCAGGATGATGCGTTCGCGAGTTCTGCGGTTGCCGATAACAAAAACCCGGTTAATGTGCAGGTAATATCCGGTGGTGTCTTTCGGATTGGTTCTTTTTTCTTTAGCCGGTTTCTTCAGTGAGTCGGCATATACAACACCCGTGCTATCGTATCCCGAAGCAGCAACCGAAATAAACAGTCCGCATAAAATGTTCAGCATCCTTCACCCGGTAAAACCAACCCCGAACGGTTGGTTTAATTACTTACCGCTGGCGTTTGCTTTTTATTGCGGTAAGCATACACCAATATAATGATACCGACAATAACCATGGGGATGCTAAGCAGCTGACCCATGTTGAGCGGCATGTCAATTTCAAAGTCAACCTGGGGTTCTTTCAGAAACTCGTACGCAAACCGCAGGCTCCAGAGGATGACCATAAAATACCCGAAGATGAGGCCGGGTTTTGTATTTTCCTTTTTGCGGCTCCACAACCAAAACAGGAAGATGAACAGTAAAATGCAGGAGGCTGCTTCGTAAAGCTGTGCCGGGTAGCGGGGTACGGCCAGCGTGCTGATAATGGCATACCAGGTGCCGTCTTCGTCTTGCACCAGGTCATACACAAAATCGCCCTGGCTGATGTGCTCGCGTACGCGCCCGTTGTACATCAGCACATCGGCAACTTCATTTACCAGGAAGCGCCTCATGTCGGGCTCGGTGTAGTTGTTGGCCTTGTTAAACTGGCAAAGGATTTTTATCGGGGGGTACGGATAAATGCCTTTTTCATCAGGAATTTTGGCGTATTGGATATCGGTGAAAATGTCTTTTCGTTTCAGGATGTCGGTAATGGAACGTGCAAAAAATACCCCGCTGTTGCTGTGGGTTTGCTTGCCGATGATTTCGGAATTGAAAAAGTTACCAAAGCGGATGAGTGCACCGGTAAGCGCTACAAGAATCACAATCCGGTCGAGTGTTTGCAGGTAGTTTTGACCGGGTTTTTTCCTGCGCGAGTACAGCCACAACGCAAACAGGATACCGATGGCGGCACCATGACTGGCCAGGCCGCCTTCCCAAACTTTTACAATGTCAATCGGGTTGGCCAGGTAACGTGCCGGTTCATAAAAGAACACGTGCCCCAGGCGTGCACCGATAATGGTTGCCACTACCATATAAACGGTAAGTACGTCCACATCGCTTTCGGGCTTGCCTTCTTTTTTAAACATGTAGTACAGCAACTGCTGGCTTATCAGGAACCCGAGTGCGAACAATAGTCCATACCACCGCAGGGTAAGGGTTGTGTCGAGAAACGGAATAGGTATGGAAAAAATTTCGGGGCTGCCATTCCAGATAATAAAACTAAGTTCACTCATTGGTATATCGAATTAAAAAAGGTTCGTTCAGACGGGCGCAAATATAAAGGGTTCACGGTTCTATGTTCAAGGTTGCCTTTATTAATTGTGATTTTTCAGCTTAATGGCCGATTACAGGCTTTCGAGTTCAACCAGTTCTTCTTCAAATCCGGATGAGAGGATTGGGAACCGGCACCAGGTGCGGGGGTCAACATTCATCTCGTCAAGGTGAAAGGAGGGGGCCAGCCGCTCGCGCTTCCATTGGTTGGCAGCCCACAGGGTAAAAAACCTGCGGATGTGTTTTTTTAAATGCCGGCTGTTATGGGTGGTATTTACAAGGGCATGGTACACCTCAACAGGCGACTTTCGCAAGTGTATCGCCTGCTTTTCGATTGCCACCAGCACGGAGTAAGGCATCAGGTCATCTTCATCGGTTTGGGTACCGGGCCTTAATTCGGCAGTAGGTTTTAGCTGTGTAATCGCCTGCAAGGCCGGGTACCCCAAAGTTTTTTCGGCCCACCTAAGCCACTCCAGGATGGTGGGCTTGTCGATTGCCGAAATGGGAGCGAGGCTTCCGCTGGTGTCGCCATCCATGGTTGAGTAGCCCACATCGCCTTCGCTGCGGTTGCTGGTGGTGAGCAAGATGTACTGCTTAACATTGGCCAGCAGCCAGATAATGGGCGAGCGTGCCCGGGCCTGAATATTTTGCAGGGCAATATCATCGGTGTTCCATTCCAGTTTCCGCCCCAGTGCGGTTTCAATTTTTTCAGTATAAGATTGTACCTCATCGCTTACCGTCCAGTGGTAAAACACGGCTCCGACCGATTCGGCTAACTGCCGGGCTGCTTCATAGGTTGTGGATGATGAATTTTGGGTTGACTGGTAAGCAGTTGTTAATAGCCGCTGCACCGCTTCCTGATATGTTGTTACAGCATCATCATGGAAAATAAGGCGTGAAAATTTTTCCCATCCCAGCTCGGCCGAAGCGCGCTTTATCATTTCGGCAACCATAACGGTGCACGTGGCAGAATCGGCCCCGCCACTAAGCGAAACAACGTAACCTTTAGCTTTGCTTTTCCGCAGGTAATCGAAGAGGGCAAGCGTTACTGCGCGCGTCAGTTCTTCGTTGCGCTCCTTGTTGTCGGCAAGTACGGTTTGTGCGCTCGCGGTGGCATCATCAAAATCTACTTCGCACGAGAGTACATTTACCGGCTTAAACGATAAACGGGTATTTTGTGCCAGCAATTTTCCGTTTTGGGCAACCAGGATGTCGCCATCGTAAATCATCCGCCCGGCTTCGTTGCCAAGCAGGTTAACATAGGCATACACGCATTTGAATTGTGCTGAACTGTCGGTTACCAGCTTTTCGCGCTCCACGCTTTTGCCCAGGGCAAAGTGGCTTGCACTGGGGTTCAGGATTAAATCAACCTTTCGTTGATAAAGGGTGTGCCCCGGCCGGTTTATGCGCCAGGCATCTTCACAGATTTCAAAGCCAAAGCGAATGCCCTTCATTTCGTAAATCAGGTCGCCAGCCCTGAATGGTAAGCCATGCTGTTCAAGTTCAATCACCTCACCGGGCTTCCAGGCCTCGAACCAGCGGGGTTCGTAATGCACCCCGTCTTTTGCCAGGTTTTGTTTAAGGGTAATGCCCATAATGGTGCCATTGCCGATAACACCCACCCCGTTGTAGGTAATTCCGCCAATGCGCAGGGGCAGCCCCGCGCATGCCATGATGCCGGTGGTATGGGGCAATAGTTGCATAAAGGTTTCCCATGCCCTGGCGGATACCCAATCGCTCAGGAAAAAATCTTCGCAGCCGTAGCCCGTTACGCAAAGTTCGGGCAACAGCAGGATATCCGCCTGCTGCGTACGAGCCTCGGCAATGGCGTTAACCATGTTGGTTAAGTTGCCCGGCCAGTCGAACGGGGTTTGGTTAAGCGTTGCCCCGGCAATTTTCAGTTTTCTCACAATGGTATGAAATGCGCCTGCAATAAACGGGAATTAAGCCGAAGTTTCAGTGAGGATGCCCAGCATTTCGCAGGTTTTAAAGGCTGCATCCTGCTCCGCTTTTTTCTTGCTGATGCCGTGGCCGGTACCCTGAGGCTGGCCGTTAACAAATACCTGTGCGGTAAATTCCTTGTGCAGTCTTCCCTTTTTTATACTCACGATTTCAAACTTTATTTCTTTTCCTTCGCGCTGGCCCCACTCAATTACTTTGCTTTTAAAGTTGGAATGGGTAGCCACCAGTTCTTCAATGTTGTAGTGGGGCACAATCAGTTTGTTAATAACAAACCGTTTGCAGCGGAGGTAGCCCTTGTCAAGGTAAATGGCCCCGACAATCGCTTCCAGCGTATTACCCAGAATAACCTGCTGCAGTTGGGTATTTTTCTGGTCGAATTGCACAATGGAGCCGATACCAATCTTCCGGGCGAGCAGGTTTAGCGATTCGCGGTTAACAATGCGCGAACGGATTTCGGTTAGAAAGCCCTCGCTCTTGTATGGAAATTTCATGAACAGGTAATCAGCCACGGCTGCCCCCAGTATGGCATCGCCCAGGTATTCCAGGCGCTCGTTGCTTTCCTTAAAGCCCTGGCCGTTTTCTTTGGCGATGGAACTGTGTACGGTTGCCAGGCGGTACAATGCCAGGTTTGAAGGCGTAAAGCCCGCCACAGTTTGTATGGCGGTAATAAGTTTCTTATCGGTGGTGGATTTGTTCTTGGGGATTTTAAGTAAACGCCACACAACTGCGCTGAATTCGTGTTACCGGTACGAAAGATAATACGAAAATGGCAGATGGCGGGGCATCAGGTAAAAAGGATTTCAAACCTTTTTGAGCAGGATGGAAAAGTTGTGACCGCCAAAACCGAAGGTGTTGCTCAGTGCAACCGTTACTTCGCGCTGTTGGGCTTTGTTAAAGGTGAGGTTAAGTTT
>JAGUUF010000172.1 GCA_020063545.1 Cytophagales bacterium | reverse complement strand
GAAACCGGCACCCAGTGCCGAACCGACATTTCCGGAGCCAATAATTGCAATGGTCATTCGTGCGTGGATTTAAGTTTTGGAAAGATAAAGAAGAAGGGTATAAGAAGATAAATGCACCAGGCTAATACAGGAATTATCCATGCCATTGATGCGCCAAGCCAATACAGTAAGGGACCGAAAACAACCGAACGCTTCAGGGCCCGTTTCGCTGAAATTTCCGATACGGCCTCGTGCCGCAATGCCGGATTGCGTACCAGGTGCAAGCGCAGCAACACAAACGCAATGGCAGTAAACGACAACACTATACCGAAGAAAGAAGCAGCCATTTTGTTATCAGCATAATCACCTAAAAGGGCTGTCGGAAAGGGAATAAAGGATGTCCACAACAATAAATTGATATTCAGCCAAAAAAACTTCCGATCAATCAGTTTAACCGATTCAAGTATGCGGTGATGGTTAACCCAGATTACGGCAATCATCAAAAAGCTGATAACCCAACTCAGGAATTTTGGAAAAAGATGGATTAACGCCTGGGTTAGCTGGTTAGCCGAATTATGCATGTCAATTTCCGGCACGTTAATCTCCAGTACCAGCAGGGTTATGATGATGGCAAAAACGCCATCACTGAAAGCTTCGATGCGGGTTTTCTGAAAGCGTTCCATTTAAAACTCTTTTCGTATAAATACACCCAGGTTTTGTGCAGTGGCAAATGTTTTTTTGCCTGCCTGCTGAAGGTCAGCGCCAAAACCTGTTTGCCATGCCTGCCTGAACCCAACACCCAGCCTGATACGCTGGATAAACTGGTAGTAACCGTGCCTGTCGGTAGTATTTACCAGTTCGGCCTGGCTAAACAGGGTCAGTTTTTCGGTAAGTGCGGGTTCATAGCGCGACAGTATAAAAAAGTCAAGCGAAGGGTCGCTCCGAGTTTCCGTCACCAGCCAGGTAAAGAGTGTAAAGGTTTTTTTGCGGGTAAAAAACTGGATGCCGGCTTTGGGGTAAAACCCGGTATTTAAAAATTGAGCAACAGCCACAATGCCAATGCCTGATGTAAAATTGTACGATACGGCACTGGTTAGCCCGAATGCCGTTTTGTTATGATAGTCAACCGAAGCGCGGCTTCGGTTAAAAAACAGAAACCTCGAATTTTCTTCTGATGTATTCTTGAAGTAACGAAACCACAGCACATCGGCCGTGGTTCGTTCGTGTCCGGCAAATGCTTCAACGGGAAGTTGGGCAAGGGCCGGATGGGCAAGGAGCATCATCAGCAGGCAAAGCCGGTGCATAAACGTGTTACTTTTTACCGGGAACTTTTTCCAGTTGGGCAATAACAAGTTTGGCGGCTTCGGCTCCGGAATTCTGTTGCTGGCCGGTAATCAGGTTGCCATCGGCAATGGCATAGGGTGTAAAGGCTTCTTTAACAACAAACCGGGTATTCGGAATTTTCTTTGCCTCATCCTCGATCCAAAACGGCTGAATACGTTTGCCAACAAAGTTATCGGCAAATTGCTCTTCGCTGTTGGCAAAACCCGTCCAGGTTTTTCCCTCAACCAGGTATTTGCCGTTCGGCAATTTGGCATCGAGCAATACGCAGGTAGAGTGGCATACCAGGGCAGTTGGTTTTTTCGACTGGTAAAATTTCACCACAAAATCGGCAAGAGGCTTGTTGTTTCGGAATGTGTACATGGGCGATTGGCCGCCAACCAGGAAGATGGCGTTATACTCGTTCATATTTACCTCCGATAGTTTGCGGGTGTTGGCAATCATGCCCATGTGCCTGGCGGAATGTTTCCATCCCAGTGAGATTAAATCATGGGCGGAATAACCGCTGGCATCTTCCGGATCGCTGTATCCGTCAAATTCAAGTTTGCCGCCATCGGGGCTTACAATCTCAACCTCATAGCCGGCTGTGGTAAACTCCCAGTATGGGTGCGTAAGTTCGGCTGCCCAGCAGCCAATGGGCCAGCCCGTGGTTTGTGAAACCGATGGGTTGGCTGCAATCATCAGAATTTTTCCTTTTGATGCGCCACCGTGCTGTGCATAAAGCATTACGGACAGCGCCAGGAAGAGGGGAAGTGTGCTTATTTTTTTCATGATTTCTTTTTTTAATCAAAGATGTGGGCTGAATAGCGCCTGATTCAATATATTACCTTCGAAGTGTGATACTTACTTTTAGGAAAGAAATGGCGGTTTAACGCCTGATGAATGAAATCGATTAGTACTTTCGCCTGTGCCTGACTTTGTTTACGATAAGAAGGTGTATTACAACCCGGTTGAGTTTGCCATGGACCGCATTGGAGGCATTTGGAAAATGCCCATCCTGTGGCGGTTGCGCGAGAAAACGTTGCGCTACAGCGATTTGAAAAAAGAACTTCCGCACATTACGCACAAAATGCTTTCCAGTGTGCTTCGAAACTTAGAGAAGGAAGGGTTTATTACCCGAAAGGTACACGCAGTAGTTCCTCCGAAAGTTGAATATTCCATTACCGAGCGAGGCAAGCGGGCAATACCGGTAATTGAGGTAATCCGCAGGTACGGGGCTGAACTGATGCGGGAATTTGGGGTAAAGGCAAAGGAGACGGAATCGGGGAAGTAATCGTTGATGCTAATAGAATTTATTCCGCTTCGCTTCCCGCAGCATTTCCGGAAAGCCCATCTTTCGGGCGAGTGCATTTACCGCCATCACAATGCGTTTGGTTTTAGTAGAGGATGTTTTGGCGCTGTCAATCCATTTGCTGAAGTAGCGTTGATGCCCGGCTGATAATGTTTTAAAAAAGGAATTTGCCATCGGGTCATCGTTCAGGCAGGCCATAAAATCCGCATTCATCACAAACTTGCTTTCATCACACTCAAGCGTAACGTTCACCTTATCACCGTGCTTTTTGCCGGTGCCTTTGCGCATGGCAGCATTGAAGGGAATGATGAAATTTCCATTCCCCATCGGGATTAATGCAATTTGTTTTACGGGTAATTGGTCCAGTTTTC
>JAGUUF010000230.1 GCA_020063545.1 Cytophagales bacterium | reverse complement strand
TTTTCATTTACAATAAAATCACCTGCCTTCGGATGGGTCACTATCAGTCCGGCATCCTGAAGGTGAGAAAGGAATAACGTTTCCCGGATGTTTCCTTTATTGGGTTTCTCATCGGCTAATGCATGCACTAAATTGGTATTGCTCAGGTAAATCTTATCCGGTTTGTTCATCAGGCTTATGCCTTTCGCATCCGAACGGAGATTACGGATTAGCTGTGCCTTTTCCAGTGCATCAAGCATTTCAAGTACACGTACACGACTGGTGCCAACTGTTTCCGAAAGTTTGTGGATATTCGGTGTGAATGGTACAGACCGTGATAGTACGAAGAGCAACTTCTTAAGCCTGGCTAACGAGGCGCCTTCCATTGCACGGGCCTCAGGCAGGTCATAATCAATAATGACATTTATTAACTGATTGAGCTTAATGAGGTAGGCCGCTTCGCCTTCGATGAAAAAAGGGTAAACACCATACTTTATATAGTGACGATATTGGCCCAGCAACGCTTTCACATTTTTTACTATCAACCCACTTATATTTTCGTGATCACGAATAATCTCATCAAAAGTGTAGGCGGGTAAATCAATGCCATGCAAAAGAGACAGGTATTCCCGAAAGGAAAGCCCCGGGAGGTGATACTCAATTACACGCCTAGAAAGATCAGCTGAGGATTTTTGAAGTGCCAGAATCGAAGATCCGGAAATAACCAATTGAAGATCCCTTTTGAAATCGTACAGGTTCTTGATTTCCGTTTGCCAGCCCTGGTACTTGTGTACCTCATCCAGAAAAAGGTAACGGCCACCCACTTGATAAAATTCCTCTGCAACCTCCGTCAGGGTATGTTGCCTGAAATACAGGTCGTCCAGTGTCAGGTATAGTGTATTTTTTGCCGGCAGATGCTTTTTGATGTACTGCAGCATCAAGGTTGACTTACCCGTTCCGCGAGCACCTTCAATACGGATGGCGCGTGCTTTCCAGTTGATTTTTTGCATAATGGAACGCGTGAATGTTGTTTCAATGCCCTCCAGCAAGGCTCGGTACTTTACAATCAACGAATCCACTTGTATCTTAATTGAAACGTAAATTTAGTAAAATCGTTTCACAATTGAAACGATAGATTAGAAGGGTGTTTTACCAAGTTCTGCCAGAATACTGCGCGTGGTCGAAAATGGCGGAAAAATCGGGTTACCAAGCCCAAAACTTAACACTAAGTACAACTTAGGGAATTCTGTTTTGAGTACCTTTTACCATTAAATGGAAGCCAAGAAAAACCCTTCGGCCGACCTCGAAAAACTGGGGCCTATGCTCTTCGGGGCAGGTTTGGTCATTGCATTGACTCTGGTGGTCCTGGCTTTCGATTGGCAGACGGTTGAAGATAAACCGGTTGCGCGCAATCTTCCCGCAAAAGAAACCGATGACTTACTTGAAATTCCACCAACCGAACAGCCACCTCCCCCGCCACCCCAACGTGTGCAACCCCTAAAGGTGGTAGAAGTACCCGATGAAGAAAAAATTACCGAAGAGCTGACGATTACCCTTGACCAGGAAACCGTTGCGGAGTTCACACCTGAAACCGCCCCGGTAGACGTGCAGCAGGAAGAGGAAGAAACCGACCAGATTTTCCTGGTGGTTGAGTCGGAGGCAGAATTCAAAGGCGGCCGCACTGCCCTCGTAAAATTTGTAAGCGAAAACCTGAAGTACCCAAACCAGGCCAGGCGCATGGGCATTGAAGGTAAAGTTTTTCTTTCGGCCGTTATTGAAAAAGACGGCTCGGTAACCAACGTGCAGGTGCTAAAAGGTATTGGCGCGGGCTGCGATGAAGAGGCGATGCGCGTAGTGAGTAAACTGCCGAACTGGATTCCGGCTAAACAACGCGGCCGGCCGGTACGCAGCCGGATAACCGTGCCCATTGTTTTTGCTTTTGATCACTGATGTTATTGCTTCAATCCCTTAATCACAACGTTCCCGGTGCCGTCTTTCCGGCACGGGTAAAGCAATGCCTCTTTTGATTTTTTCGAATCGTTAATCACTTCATAAAACTCATCCAGAAACCGAAGCGTTTTGCTTTTGTAAACATTATCAACCTGGGCAGATGACGTATAAACGTTGTAAAAATCAGCCTTCAACGTATTGAATTTTTCAATAACCCCGGCAAACCGGCTAACATCGTTCATGCAATAACCCCGGTACCTGCGCTCACGCGTGCTGCTTAGCATAAGTTCCTCGGCAGGCTTTGCATAAGGTGCAGCCACTATCCCGGCATGATCAAAATCGTAAGGAACCGGTGAAGGAAGAGTTAAAGAATCAGCAGCCAGGAGTTTTATGTTTTGCTGGTACTGGACAGACCAGTCGGTATTGCCAATCATGAACTGAAACATGGCCATCATCAAAAAATCATCTGCCTGCGTTTGCTCGGGCCGCACAATCTTCTTTTCAACCAGAACAGACGCGTTGCGCGCTGCCAACTGGTCATCCTCCTCCAGCAGGATGCCGAACACCGGTTTACTTTGCTTACCCTTGCCTGTATCGTCAAAAATTATTTTAACAAGGCGTGCTTTATAACTGCGGGGGGTAACCAAATTATACAACCGGTAAACCAGGTATTCACGCACAACATATTCTTCGCCCTGGCAAGGGGTTACCAGTTTCAGTTTATCCTGTCCGCTAAACAGCGTATTGGCAACATCCTTCTTTGAAAAATTCAGGAGCAAAGGCGGGTAAAAACAATTTTGTGAAGATTTTCGAAAATGCCCCCTCGCCCGTATCCTTACAGGCAACGCTACCTGTCCCTGATTACCCGCATACGTAAGTACAAAAGGATGATAAGACGGTTCAGCCCCCCGATCGGTAAGTACTGCTTTCAAATCGCCCGTTAAAATCAATTCCAGTACATCATCGCGCTGAAACAGCGGTGCCTGCCCCAAAAGGGTAAATGAACAGACCAGGCAAGCGAAAAGTAAACCAGGGTTTTTCATCGGGAGAATTACCCAATCCGGGTAACAAATTTAACCGAAAATCCACCGAACGCATGTTGAAACATATCGCTATATTTAACCATGGAGAACCTGCAACTTTTTACCGGCTATTTTTTTATCAGGCTGCTGATCAACACCACCGCCATGATCATCCTGATTCGGTTTATCTATTACCACACATACAACAAACGCAACCTGTTTTTTACGTTCTTCCTGCTCAACTTCGTGGTGTTTCTGTTGGCATTCATGCTGGAAAAAGCCAAGGCCTTCAGTTCGCTCAGTAGCGCTTTTGGGCTGCTTGCCGCATTTTCGCTGCTCCGCTTCCGCACGGAAACGCTGTCATCGAAGGATATGACCTACCTGTTCATCATCATGGCGCTGGGGCTGATCAACTCGGTGATGATGGGCACGGTTGTAGAAATTGCCATTGTAAACGGAATGCTGTTACTGGCCGTTTATATTGTTGACGGCAACATCCTGATGCGCAACCAGAAAACCAAAATGGTGGAGTATGAAGGCCTCGACAATATCAAACCCGATAAACACCACCTGCTTATTGAAGACCTGAAACAACGAACCGGCTTAAACATCAACCGTATTTCGGTTGAACAGATTGACTTTACCCGCAACCGGGCCGAAATAAAAATCTATTACTACTCTTAATGAAGGTTTTACCTGCTTTATACGTGGCAGCGGCAATAACCGGGTTTTCGCAACCGCCCGGTACACCCCTATTTACATCGGAAGAGCCGATCACCATCAGGCTTAATTTTTCTATAAAGGAACTTAAGAGAAACACCAACGACACGGTTTATACGGCCTCCGTACTTGCCTACAAAACCGAAAGCGGAACCTGGGACTCGATCAGGATCGATCTTCGCGCACGCGGGCACTTCAGGCGGGCCAACTGCTCGTTCCCCCCGCTGAAAGTGAAAATTAAAAAAGGTCAGGGAGACAAAACCCCGTTTGCCGGGAACAAAAACCTGAAACTGGTGATACCCTGCCAAACCGGAAAATCGTACAACGACCTGGTTTTGAAAGAATACCTGGCGTATCAACTCTATGAACAGGTAACACCCTATTACTTCAACACGCGCCTGGTAAACCTGACGTTGATTGACGGCCGCGGCAAGAATGCAAAAACCCACGAACTGGCCGGCTTCTTTATTGAAGATGATGACCTGGTTGCCAAACGCCTGAAGGGCAAACCATATGAGTCCACAAAGGTTCACCCGATGAAGCTGGCGGATACAGTTACCATGATGCTCGATTTTTTCCAATACATGATCTCCAACACCGACTGGTCGGCCGTGCAGTTGCACAACATTGTTGTATTCCAGTTAAAATCACAACAGTTAATACCGGTAGCCTATGACTTCGACATGTCGGGGTTGGTTAACGCACCCTACGGCCAGGTGAGTGAACTGGTAGGCACCTCCAACGTGCGCGAACGGGTGTACCGCGGCTTTTGCCGTAATCCGGAGTTATTTGACTACGCACGTGCTGAATACCTTAAACTGGAACCTGAATTGCTGGACGTAATAAACCGCTTTGACGAAAAACTTTCTTCACGCGATGTCTCCGACACCAGGCGATACCTTGGAGAATTTTTCAATACGTTAAAAAGCGACAAGAGTTTTAACGAACAAATCGTTCAAAAGTGCCGTAAATAAAAAAGTGAATGATAAGCCGGGTAACAATACTGATACAGTTATTGGCATGCACGGTGCCGGCTTTTGCACAACAACTGCTGGTGCCCCCCTACCTGCAGCCGGGCAATGCGTCATCGCTAACCAAAGAACAGAAAGTCATTATCTGGCAAACCGATAGTATACCCGGAAATTTTTCGGTGGAGTGTACGGTGTACGGGCAATCCTCAAAACCTATTAAGGCAAAACCATCCATTACCAAACTTACCCTGCTCAACAAAACAACCCTGCTCTACCGGGCCACCCTTACCGGGTTAAAAACCGATCAGACTTACAGGTACAAAGTCTTGCTGAACGGCAAGCCCGTTGCCGAAAATATATTTGAAACCCGGACTAAAAAACCGGCAACACGTTTTGCCGTGTTTGGCGATTGCGGTGCCGGCACTCCCGAACAGGCCGAATTAGCTTTCCAGGTTTATCAGCAAAAACCACAGTTCGTATTGGTTACCGGAGACATTGTGTATAACAACGGCCGTGAACTTGAATACCGCAACCGTTTTTTTCCATATTACACGGCTCCTGAACCTGCGCCCGGTAAAGGCGCTCCGCTTATGAACAGCGTTCCGTTTTACATGCTGCCTGGTAACCACGATACCTACAGCGCCAACCTCGGTAAATATCCTGACGGCCTCGCCTATTTTTATTATACCGACTTGCCGCGCAATGCACCTGTAACGGAACTTACGGTTACCCCAACCGGGGATGCGCAGCGTATCAACTCCTTTAAGAAAAATACCGCACCCCGGTTTCCGGGTACGGCCAACTATTCATTCGATCACGGCAATGTGCACATTACCTGCCTTGATGCCAACGACTATGTAAACCCGCTTGACCCGCTGCTGGTGGAATGGCTTAGAAACGATATTGGCACCAGTAAAGCCGACTGGAAGATAGTGGCATACCACCATCCTGGTTTTAATTCGAGTAAGGCACATTACAACCAGCAATGGATGCGGCTCCTGTCTCCGCTGCTCGAGGAACTGGGAGTTAATCTGGTGCTCACCGGGCACGTGCATAACTACCAGCGAAGCGTACCGTTAAAATTCGCCCCGAAAAAAGATGAAACCGGAACGCGGTATGTCGTTTCTAACGAAGGGCGTGTTGACGGTGTGTTTACACTGGATACTGCGTTCGATGGTGTCACCCGGACTAAACCCGATGGAATCATCTACATCGTTACGGGTGCGGGTGGTGCTTCGTTGTACGACAAAGAATTTGGCAGCAACCCCGAACTATGGAAACACGACCCGCCCGAAAACTGGGTGCCGTTTACAGTAAAGATGATTACCGACAAGCATTCCTTCACCTTAATTGAAACAAACGGAAAGCTTTTAACACTAAAGCAACTGGATGCTGCCGGCAATTTGCTCGATGAAATAAAAATTACCCGCTGATTATTTCAGCCCGATTTTGTAAACCGGGTATTCTGAACGTTCACTGCCGGCTACCAACCCGGCATATTCCACCGCATAGCGTTTCGGGTCCAGCGCAAGCAATGCTGCAAACTGGCTGCTGGCGCACAACGCACCCCGTGGTGAAAGTGTACTGATGGTGTTTAAAAAAGCAATCGCCTCACCCTTCATATCGCCATCGGCTTTCAGCAACGGCCCCACATGCAGAGTGATTTTAAGTTCCGGCTCCTTTTTGTGCGTTGGTACCGCATCAATCATGGCCTTTACCATTTCCATAGCCGAAGTTTCGTACTCAAAAACCATCAGCACCCGGTCGTGGGCCGGGTCGGGGTCGGCATACGGAATCAACTCCTCATCCAACCGCTGGTTGATGAGTTTGTAGATGCGCTCCTTTTCCATGGTCTTCATACTCGAAAGATCAGCCAGCACCAGGTACTGCACCGGCCGGTCGATTGAGCGAGGTGTGGGCAACCTGGTTCCGTTATCGCCTTCGGCAACGGATGATAGCAGTACATCGGGGTTGATGTTTACATACCGGTCGGGATACGGCCATAACCGAATGGTATCGCGTGTACCCCCTGTGCTTCGCTTCAGGTCAACTTCGGAAAGCACGGTCAACAGGGAAGGCACCGCATGGTGCACCGCGCTTCGCAACACAGCCGAACCAAAAATCACCCGGCTCTGCAGGGTAAACAGATCATCGAAGCCCTCGTAGCGCTCGGTGGTAACATACCTAACGGGAAATTTACTTTCCAGTTCAATAAACCGATTCACCCATTGTTCACCGGCAAACCGCACGCTCACGTTCAGGAAATCATCCTTTACAAACGGCAGAAAAATATTCACCTCTCCTTCCTCTTCGGCCATTGCCTCGGCAAACAGGATATCGCCACCGCAGGCCAGCGAACAATACCCGATTTTGGCATTGAGGGTACGGATGTTATTGCGGATGGCTTCCTTGATTTTTGGTTCGAGCTCTGGCGGAAATCGCGGTGATTTTCGTTGAGGATGGTCAATCATGTGCCCTACAAAGGCAACCACCCCGGGCGGATTAAACACCTTCATTACCTCGCCCGAAACCGGGATGTAATGATTGAGCAGCCAAAGCTGATTATATACACTGGTAATTTTACCCCAGTCCGTACCGGCAACTTTGCGAGCCTTTACATAGCAGACAATGGAGTTCGCCCTGTCTTTCAGCAGCATGTAAGCCTCCCCCAGCGTGGCCAGTTCCCAGAAATCGGTAGTCTCCGGCTTAATCATGCTGATTACCTGCTGCGCAAGTTCCCGGCTTTTGCCGGATTGCATAATCATGGCCGACATAGAGGCGGCATTGATGCCGGTATAGTAATTCTTAGTGGTGACAAAATTCTTCAGGTACGTATCGCGCGATTGCAGCGCAAACGTGCTTTGCTGGGTTTTCTTAAACAGTTCTTTGAAAATGCTGCCCAGTATTCCGGCCGTTTCCGGATCATCGGGATTTGACTTATACACCGGTTCCAGATATTCCTTCGCTGCTTCGGGCATGCCCGACTTCGACAAGGCCAGCGCATAAAGCTGCGAAAGCCGGGTATCCGGTGAAGCTTTCAATAATGCCTCAGCCTTCGTGCGCGCTTCCAGGAACCGCCCGTGGTTGATCAGGCTTTCGATATGGTGAACCGATTCGGACAAAGGCAACACTCATTTAGATTGCGACTGAATATGCCGCGAAACAAACAGGTCGTACTGCTGCTTAAATTCTTCATGCCTGAATTTTCCGTCAACCGGCTTTTCCTCCCCTGCCTCGGCTTTGTTAACAAGCT
>JAGUUF010000182.1 GCA_020063545.1 Cytophagales bacterium | reverse complement strand
GAAACACCTTCTTCAGTATCTGAAAAACTGGAGCAACTGAAAATCAGCGAAGAAAAAGCCAAAATGCTGCTCGAGGCCATGAAGAACCAGGAAATGCAGTACCTTCAGCAAAACAAACGCAAACCAACAAAACCAAAAGACAAAGGAAAACCGGATTGGTGAAACCTAAACCCGTAACTCAATCATGAAAGAAGTTTATATCATCTCAGCCGTACGCACCCCCATCGGCAGTTTTGGCGGAAGCCTGGCCTCCATACCGGCAACACAACTTGGCTCCATTGCAGTAAAGGGAGCGATTCAAAAAGCTGGCATTGATCCGAAACACATTCAGGAATTATATATCGGCAACGTTATTTCAGCCGGCTTAAAACAGGCACCGGCAACCCAGGTGGCGGTAGGTGCCGGGTTGGGCTATGAAATCCCCTGTACACTGGTAAACAAAGTGTGTGCATCGGGCATGAAGGCCGTTATGCTGGGTGCGCAATCCATTATGCTGGGCGTTAACGATGTGGTAATGGCCGGAGGCATGGAAAGCATGAGCAACATTCCATACTACCTGCTTAAAGCACGTTACGGATACAAGTACGGAAATGGCGAAGTAATTGACGGGCTGACGTATGACGGCCTCACCGATGTGTACAACCATTGCGCCATGGGTGTTTGTGCCGATAACACGGCAAAAGAAATGAACATTTCCAGGCAAGACCAGGACAACTACGCCATTAATTCGTACAAGCGCTCAGCATCTGCCTGGGCCGCAAATAAATTTAAAGATGAAATTGTAGGCGTTGAGGTAACCGACAGGAAAGGGAACGTAACGGTTTTTGCAGAGGATGAAGAATACAAAAATGTTAACTTCGAAAAGATACCAGGCCTGAAACCGGTGTTTACAAAAGACGGTACCGTTACCGCGGCAAACGCCTCAACGATAAACGATGGCGCATCGGCCATGCTGCTGGTAAGCAAGGAAAAAGCGAAAGAACTTGGATTGAAACCCATAGCCAGGATACTCGGCTTTGGCGATGCCGCACAGGACCCGATGTGGTTTACCACAGCCCCTTCGCTTGCCATTCCGAAAGCTATGAAACATGCCGGTGTAGAAAAGAAGGATGTAGGGTACTACGAAATCAACGAAGCCTTTTCAGCGGTGGCCATTGCCAACAACATTAAACTGGGGCTTGATCCGGAAAAAGTAAATGTTAATGGCGGAGCGGTTGCACTGGGCCACCCGCTTGGCGCCTCGGGTGCCCGCATCGTTACCACGTTGATCAACGTTTTAAAACAAAACAATGCTGCTATTGGTGTGGCCGGCATTTGCAACGGTGGCGGAGGTGCATCGGCTATGGTGATTGAGGCCATGTAGTTTGTTTGTTTGCCGCAACAACAATCTTGCTAACCTTGCGTTCTTTGCATGGCCAGTTTAGTTTTGTTCAATCCATGAACCGAATTCTTTTTCTTGTTTTTGTTGCGAGTTTTTCTGCATCAGCGCAGCGCGAAGTACGCACGTATTACGACAACAGCCGGTCAAAACTTCAGGAAGAATATACCGTTGCCAAAGACGACAACGAAAAACTGGTTGGTAAATACAAAAGGTACTATCCTAACGGCAACCTTGCCATGGAGGGTAACTTTGCCAACGGAAAAAAATCAGGGGTATTTACCGAGTACCACGAAACAGGAATCCCCGCCCGCAAACTGGTGTACGTAAACGGCATGCGCCACGGCCCTGTTGAAGTGTTTGATGAAACCGGCAAAAAAATACAAAAGGCATACTACCAGAATGACATCCTGGTTGACAGCGTGCAATCGTTTTACGACAACGGAGTAATCAAAAGCGAAACCGTTTTCAAAAAAGGAAAACCCGATGGCGTGGTGCGTGAATTCTATCCGCACGGGGTAATGAAAAAAGAAATCCAGTACGCCCACGGCAAGCCCAACGGCATAACCCGCAGCTTCTATGAAGACGGCAAAGTGGCCATCGAGGCCAACTACAAAAACGGAATCCTTACCGGCTTTTACAAAACGTACTACCCCAACGGCCAGCTCGAAACTGTGTCCACCATGAAAGATGGATCGAAAAACGGCCAGTATAAAAACTATGACGAGGAAGGACATTTACTGCTGGAGGGAAACTTTATGAACGGCCGGCTGCATGGCGACAACACAGGGTATTATGCCAGCGGTACCGTAAAACACCGGTTTAAATACAAAGAGGGCTTTAAAACCGGAACAGGACTAACGTATCACCCAAATGGTGTGCTGGCGCGCAAAGAACAGTTTGCCCTTAACGGCATCGATTGGGTTGTGGAAGAATTCACCGATTCGGCAAAGCGGATCTCCGAAAAACGATACCGCAACCAGCAACCCCACGGGCAATGGACGTTCTATTACCCTGACGGTAAAACCGAGAAAGTGAAAGAAACCTATGAAGCAGGTAAACTGCATGGCGTTCGGTATGAATATTTTTCAACCGGAAAACTTTCGCGCGAAGAAACCTGGAAGTTCAGCCTCCTTAACGGACCGTTCAAGAGTTATTATCCGTCAGGCAAAGTAGAATCAGAAGGTGAATTCCGTTCGCACCGCAAGCACGGCCTCTTTACCGCCTATTACGAGAACGGAAACATTAAAGAACAAGGCGAATACATTGCCGATAAAAAGCACAAGGAATGGAAGGAATTTGACGAACAGGGCAATGTAGTGAAGACATATGTGTTTAAGGCGGGTATTTTGATCGAAGAAAACTGAGCAGAGTCGTTCCGGCTTTACTCATTCTGCCTTATTTTGCAGGCACATGCAAGCCCTCAAAGAAACCAACTTCAATTTTCCCGGTCAAACGGGTTTTTACCGCGGTAAAGTGCGCGATGTGTATTACTTCGACACCATCATGGTGATGGTGGCCACCGACCGCATTTCGGCATTCGATGTCATCCTGCCCAAAGCCATCCCCGACAAGGGACGAATCTTAAACCAGATTGCCGCCAAAAACCTGCAGGCCACAAAAAGCCTGGTGCCAAACTGGGTTATCAGCACGCCCGATCCCAACGTTACCATCGGTTTTAAATGCGCAACCTTTCCAGTGGAGATGGTAGTGCGCGGCTACCTGGCGGGCCATGCCTGGCGCGAATACCGGTCAGGCAAACGAAGCCTTTGCGGTGTGCCGCTGCCTGACGGCCTGAAGGAGAACGACAAACTTCCGCACCCCATAATCACCCCTACCACGAAAGCGCATGTCGGGCACGATGAAGATATTTCGAAAGAAGAAATCCTGCGCAGGGCCCTGGTAACCGAAACCGATTACCGGCTGCTGGAAGAATACACGCTTACCTTGTTCAGCAAAGGAACTGAACTGGCAGCCCAGCGCGGGCTTATCCTGGTGGATACAAAATATGAATTCGGGAAGCATAACGGCACTATTTACCTGATTGACGAGGTGCATACGCCCGACTCCTCGCGCTATTTTTATTCGGATGGATACGAAAAGCGCCAGCGTAAAGGCGAGCCGCAAAAACAACTCTCGAAAGAATTTGTACGGCAGTGGCTCATTGAAAACGGATTCCAGGGCAAAGAAGGGCAACAGGTTCCGGATATGACCCCTGAAATTGTGCAGTCCATTTCCGGGCGCTACCGCGAACTGTACCAGCAGGTAACCGGGGAAACGCTTGAGCCGGTTGACTATGACCGCATTGCCGTACGGATTGAACAGAGCATCCTTAATTCATTAAATTCCGTTAACTTGCAGGCCAAGGTTTAATACTGACCCCGACCATGAAGTACACCATTGATAAACAGGAAAAATACAGTTTACTGAGGCTTCACGAGGAGAAAATGGACAGCAGTGTGGCGCCCGGTTTAAAATCGGAACTGATTACCCTGCATGCCGAAGGCGTACGAAACATCATCCTCGATCTCTCGGAAGTAAAATACACCGACTCGTCAGGTTTAAGCGCCCTGCTGGTCGGCAACCGCATTGTACAGGAAGACGGTGGCATATTTGTCCTCTCCCACCTGAGCGACCATACCATGAAGCTCATTAAAATTTCACAACTCGACAGCGTACTGAATATTCTTCCTACCGTAGAAGAAGCCGTTGATGCAGTGTTCATGCATGAAATTGAGCGGGATTTAAAAAAAACTGACGGGAATTAAGTGCCGCCCCAAATAAAATGCATCCCACCAAAACCAACCCAGTTTTGGTTTTTTTATTTTTGACGGTGAGCTTTAAAATCACCATACTCGGAAGCAGCGGTGCCGTGCCTGCCTACGGCCGGTATCCGTCCTCACAACTAATAGAAATACAAAATGAACACTTCCTGGTGGATTGCGGTGAAGGAGCACAACTGCAGCTTGCCCGCGTTAACGGCAACCTCCATCGCATCGACCATATTTTCATTTCGCACCTGCATGGCGACCATTACCTGGGCCTGATGGGCCTGTTGTTCACCATGCACCTGCACCACCGCGAAAAAGACCTGCACATCTACAGCCAGCACGGGTTACAGGAAATTATTACAACCCAACTGCGGTATTCGCGGTCGGTAACTAATTTCAACATCCTTTTTCACACCCTTTCATCCCATCGCCCCGAAATCATTTACGAAAACAAGTGGCTTACGGTTGAAACCATTCCGTTACTTCACAAACTTCCCACCACCGGTTTCCTTTTCCGAGAAAAAGAAAAGCCGCGCAGAATTGATAAAGACAGGCTGCCCGAAGGATTACCGCACTACCGCATGAACGAACTTAAAGCCGGCCTTGATGTGAAGGATGAAGCCGGAAACGTACTTTATAAAAATTCCGATCTTACCCTGCCGCCCCATAAATCGCGAACGTACGCGTATTGTTCCGATACGGCTTATGCCGAAGCCATCGTTGAACAAATAAGCCATGCGGATGTTCTGTACCACGAAGCTACCTTCACCGAAGATGACAAGAGCAAAGCCGCAGAAACACTTCATAGCACCGCGCGTGAAGCTGCGCAAATTGCACGAAAGGCACGCGTGGGCAAACTGCTGCTGGGTCATTTCTCGGCACGTTACCGCGAACTGGACCAGCTGCTTGACGAGGCGCGTGCCGTTTTTCCCGAAACACAACTCGCCACCGAAGGCCAAACATTTACCATAGCCGAATGAATACCCCCCTTACCGAAAAGAAAAACCGACTTTTCATATTCCTTTCCGGGTTCTTCCTCACCAATGCACTGGTGGCCGAAATGGTAGGAACAAAAATCTTCTCCCTGGAGAAAACGTTGGGACTTAATGCGGCCAACCTGAACCTGTTTGGCTACACACTCGATTTTAACCTTACTGCCGGTGTGGTTATCTGGCCGTTTGTGTTTGTAACCACCGATATCATTAATGAATATTTCGGGAAAGAAGGTGTTCGAAGAATCAGTTTACTTACAGCAGGCTTTATTGCTTTTGCTTTTTTTATTATTGCTGCCGCCACGCTGTTACCCCCGGCACCCTTCTGGCAAAACCTGTATAAGGATGAGGGACTTGACATCAACCTGGCATTCAGCACCATATTCAGGCAGGGGCTCGGAATTATTATCGGCTCGCTCACCGCTTTCCTCATCGGGCAGTTTCTTGATGTGTATGTGTTCCAGCGGCTGCGCAGGCTAACCGGTGCGAAAATGCTCTGGCTGCGGGCAACCGGCTCTACCCTGTTCTCGCAGTTAATCGACAGTTTTGTAGTGTTGTTCATCGCATTTTATGTTTTCGGAAAATGGTCCATTCTCCAGGTAATATCCGTGGGCATTGTCAATTACCTGTTTAAGTTCGTTGCCGCCATAGCCATGACACCCCTGGTTTACCTGGGGCATTTTTTTATCGATCGCTACCTTGGCAAAGCAGCGGCAGAAAAACTGTCAGAAGAAGCCGCAGAGAAAAGCAGGGGATTTTTTTAACGGTTGGCGTGTTGCCGAAGTTGGCGATTTCGGAGCACTACACTGTCAACCTGCACCAAAGTTTGATAGGAGCACTCAGCTTCGATTTTGCACGTCACCGCCAATTGCGGCAGACACTGCCCAATTAAGTGTGTAAGTGCGGGTAACGACTAAGCAACTGCGTAAAGGGTTTATATTTTGCATCTACCTTCGAAGATAGTTAAAAATT
>JAGUUF010000025.1 GCA_020063545.1 Cytophagales bacterium | reverse complement strand
TTTATTCAAATACGTTGTTAGTTGGTGGTTCTTGGTTGATAGCTGTGCAACAACATCAACTAAGAACCATACCTACATTAATCCATGGTAATTTCCAGTGCAAGGCCACGCAGTTCGTGTACGAGCACGTTAAACGACTCAGGGATATTAGGCTTGCGCATGGGCTCACCTTTCACGATTGATTCATACGCTTTGGCACGGCCAACCACATCATCGGATTTGATGGTTAAAATTTCCTGAAGGATGTGCGAAGCACCGAATGCCTCGATTGCCCACACCTCCATTTCACCAAACCGCTGGCCGCCAAACTGGGCTTTACCGCCAAGCGGCTGCTGCGTAATGAGGGAGTAGGGCCCGATAGAGCGGGCATGCATTTTATCGTCAACCAGGTGGCCGAGTTTCAGCATGTAGGCTACGCCTACAGTTACCGGCTGGTCAAACTTATCACCGGTAAGGCCATCGTACAGGTAGGTTCTGCCGAATTCGGGTAAACCTGCCTCTTTGAGTTCGTGCTGAACTTCTTCCAATGTTGCCCCATCAAAAATTGGCGTTGCATACTTGCGGCCAAGTTTTAAGCCCGCCCATGCCAGCACGGCTTCATAAAGCTGCCCGAGGTTCATACGCGAAGGCACGCCCAGCGGGTTAAGGCAAATGTCAACGGGAGTACCGTCTTCGAGGAACGGCATATCTTCTTCGCGGACAATTTTTGCCACTACGCCTTTGTTGCCGTGGCGACCGGCCATTTTATCGCCCACTTTCAGTTTGCGTTTCTTGGCCACATATACTTTGGCAAGCTGTACGATACCCGTTGGCAGTTCATCACCTACTTCAAGGGTAAAGCGCTCGCGCTTAAACTCCCCGGCATAGGTATTTCGCTTCACCAGGTAGTTCTTCACCAGTTGCGCAACCAGTTCGTTTGTATGGTCATCGCTGGTCCAGTTGTCAAGCGATACATCGCTGATTAGGTTAACTTCTTCCGGAACCGCGTAGTTGCTTTCATCGCGGTAAATGTTCTTATCCGGAAAGAGGTTGCTCTCAATTACTTTGGTCGTAAATTTTACACCTTTGGCAATCAACTCATCGCCAAACTTATGGCGCACGCCATTGCTTGTTTTACCGCTTAACAGGGTAGTAAGTTTTTTGATAACCTCTGAGCGTAACTCGGAAAGTTGCTTGCTGTACCGGGTTTTAAGGGCATCCAGTTCTTTCTTTGACTTGTTGCGCACATCCTTATCGCGCTTGGGCCTTGAAAACAACTTTGTGTCAATAACCACTCCTTTAAGAGATGGCGGTGCCTTGAGCGAGGCATCTTTCACATCGCCAGCCTTGTCTCCGAAAATAGCCCGTAACAGTTTTTCTTCAGGTGTCGGGTCAGTTTCGCCTTTCGGAGTGATTTTACCAATAAGAATATCGCCTTCTTTTACTTCAGCACCAACCCGGATAATGCCGTTTTCATCGAGGTGCTTAACGGCTTCTTCGCTAACGTTGGGAATTTCAGAAGTAAGTTCCTCTTCGCCACGCTTGGTATCGCGAACTTCAAGTTCAAATTCTTCGATGTGGATGGAGGTGTAAATGTCATCGCGAACAACTTTTTCGGAGATAACGATAGCATCTTCGAAGTTATATCCCTGCCATGGCATGTACGCAACCAGCAGGTTACGTCCCAGGGCAAGTTCGCCCGCGTTGGTGGCATACCCTTCAACAAGGGGCTGCCCTTTGGTAACCCTGTCGCCTTTCTTCACAAGGGGCGTGTGGTTAATGCAGGTATCCTGATTGGTTCTGCGGAACTTCACCAGGCTGTAGGTTTTAACTTCAGTATCGAAATTAACAAGGCGCTGCTCGTCTGTCAGATCATAGCGGATAACAATCTTCCGGGCATCGACAAATTCAACAACACCATCACCTTCGGCCGTAATCAACGCACGTGAATCCAGGGCAATGCGGCCTTCCAGTCCGGTACCCACGATGGGGGTTTCGGGGCGAACCAACGGTACTGCCTGACGTTGCATGTTTGAGCCCATTAATGCACGGTTGGCATCATCGTGCTCGAGGAAAGGAATCATCGAGGCGGCAACCGAAACAATCTGGTTCGGTGCAATGTCCATGAACTTCACTTCCTTCGGTTCTACCACCGGGAAATCGCCTTCGAAACGGGCCTTTACTTTTTCATCAACGAATTCTCCGTTCGGTTTTATTTTGGCATTGGCCTGAGCTATGTTATGTGTATCCTCTTCTTCGGCCGTTAAAAACACGAGGTCTTTTGTTTTGACCTTACCGTTTTCAACTTTTCGGTAAGGTGTTTCAATAAAGCCCATCTTGTTCACCTTGGCGTGAACGCAGAGTGATGATATAAGACCGATATTCGGACCTTCGGGTGTTTCGATGGTACACAGGCGCCCGTAATGGGTGTAGTGTACGTCACGAACTTCAAAGCCCGCGCGCTCACGCGAAAGGCCACCAGGGCCCAGGGCCGACATTCTGCGCTTGTGGGTAATCTCGGCCAACGGGTTGGTTTGGTCCATGAACTGAGAAAGCTGGTTGGTACCAAAGAACGAATTGATTACCGATGACAGCGTTCGGGCATTGATCAGGTCAACCGGCTTAAAGTCTTCATTATCACGCACGTTCATGCGTTCTTTGATGGTTCTTGCCATACGGGCAAGGCCTACGCCAAACTGCGAATACAACTGCTCGCCCACGGTTCGCACCCTCCGGTTACTCAGGTGGTCGATATCGTCAACCACAGCCTTGGAGTTTATCAATCCGATGAGGTATTTAACAATCAGAATGATGTCATCTTTTGTTAACACGCGCTGATCGTACCCCAGGTCGAGGCCGAGTTTTTTATTGATTCGGTACCGGCCTACTTCGCCCAGGTCGTAACGCTTTTCGCTGAAGAATAAACTGTTGATGATGTCGCGTGCAGTTTGTTCATCGGGGGCTTCGGTATTCCGAAGCTGACGATAGATCTGTTCAACGGCTTCTTTTTCGGAGTTTGAATTATCCTTGGCAAGCGTGTTGAAAATAATGGTGAAATCGGCCACGTTAACATCATCGCGGTGCAGAATGATGGATTTAACACCCGATTCCAGAATGGTTTCGATGTCTTCCGGTGTCAGCACATGGTCGCGTTCCAGCAATACTTCGTTCCGGTCAATGGAAACCACTTCACCGGTATCTTCGTCAACGAAGTCTTCCGTCCAGGTGCGGAGTACGCGGGCAGCCAGTTTACGGCCGGCTACTTTTTTCAGCGTATTCTTGTTGGCTTCTACTTCTTCCGATAATCCGAACAGATCAAGAATATCTTTATCCGTTCCATAGCCGATGGCACGGAGCAATGTTGTTACCGGGAATTTCTTCTTGCGGTCGATGTAGGCATACATTACCGCATTAACATCGGTGGCAAACTCAATCCACGAACCCTTGAAGGGAATAATCCGGGCGGAGTAGAGTTTAGTTCCGTTGGTGTGCTTACTCATGGCAAAGAACACCCCGGGAGAACGGTGCAGCTGGGAAACAATTACACGTTCGGCACCATTGATAACGAACGATCCTTTTTCGGTCATGTAGGGAATGTTGCCCAGGAACACTTCCTGTTCAATGGTTTCAAAATCTTCGTTATCCTCATCGTTGCAGGTAAGGCGAAGCTTGGCCTTGAGGGGTACAGAAAATGTTAATCCGCGGTCAATGCACTCATCCACATTATATTTTGGCGGATCAATGGTGTAATCAACGAATTCGAGTACAAAGTTTTCGCGCGAATCCGAAATCGGAAAGTTTTCGGCAAATACCTTATACAAACCTTCGTTCTGCCGTTTTTCGGCAGGGGTGTCAATCTGTAAGAAATCTTTAAAAGACTGGAGTTGTACATCCAGAAAATCAGGGTAGTCGATTACTTTTTCAATTTTAGAAAAGTCAATCCGACCATTACTATTTTTCTTTGCCAAGGTGTTAACGTTTTATGTTCAAGTCCCGGACGATATGTGGCGGGTAACTGGCCACGGTATAAACAGGAATAGACCTCACTCCGGTTTTGAACCGGGGCGAGGTCTGAGTCTTACTTTCAGACGGTACCCAGCGTCTTCAAGAAGTTTACTTCAACTCTACTTCGGCACCAGCCTCAACGAGTTGCTTCTTCAGGTTTTCAGCTTCGTCTTTCGGTAATCCTTCCTTAATGGTTTTGGGTGCACCGTCAACCACGTCTTTGGCTTCTTTCAGGCCAAGACCGGTAAGTTCCTTCACCAGTTTAACGATTTGCAGTTTATTGGCTCCGGGGGCTTTCAATACTACATCGAAGTTGGTCTTTTCAGCAGCAGGAGCGCCAGCGCCACCACCTGCCGCAGGACCTGCAACGGCAACAGCCGCAGCAGCAGGCTCAATGCCGTAGGTCTCCTTCAGGTAGGATGCCAGTTCGTTTACTTCTTTTACGGTGAGTTCAACAAGTTGATCTCCGAGTGATTTAATGTCCGCCATGTTAACTTTAATTTTAAAATTTTTGATTCAACAATTATTTACCACGTGTTTCCAATGCTTTAACCAGGCCTGCCACTTTATGCTCGCCACTTAACAGGGCTGAGATAACGTTTTTAGCCGGAGATTGCAGCAACGAAATGATTTCGCCAATAAGCTCATTCTTGCTTTTGAGCTCAGCCAGCGTATTCAGGTTTTCATCCCCGATAAAAAAATCGGAGTCAATGGAGGCTGCTTTTAAAACCGGTTTGCCTTCCAGCTTCTTTCTAAATTCCCTAATGACTTTTGCCGGGGTGTTGCCAGCTTCCTTGGAGAAGATGACACCGGAAAAACCATGGAGAACTTTGAAGAGGGGCGAATAATCAACACCCCCGCGTCTCTCGAGCGCTTTGCGAATAAGGGTGTTTTTATACACACCGTATTCGATACCGCTTTTGAAACACATCCTCCGGAACAGATTTACCTGCTCAACGGTTAACCCGCCAGCATCGGTAAGGTAGAAATGCGCATGCGCAGCAAACTTCTTTTCAAGTTCCTCAATAATCTGTGCTTTTTCTTCTCTGGTCATGTTACTGTTTTCTTAAATACCAGTTATCGTACTTGCGTCAATCCGAATACCCGGGCTCATCGTTGACGAGATGCTGATACTTTTAAAGTATGCACCTTTCGCAGACGCGGGTTTCAGTTTGGCAATGGTCTGGATCATTTCCAGGGCGTTATCCCTGATTTTCTCAGCCGGGAAGGAAGCTTTCCCAATGCTTACGTGAATGATTCCAGCTTTATCTATTTTGAAATCGATTTTACCGGCTTTTACTTCTTTTACCGCTTTACCGACTTCGAGCGTAACAGTTCCTGATTTGGGGTTGGGCATTAAGCCACGAGGGCCAAGCACCTTGCCAAGTTTTCCTACCTTGGCCATAACGGTGGGCGTACAGATGATCACATCAACGTCCGTCCAGCCGCCTTCTATTTTCTGAATGTAATCGTCCAGGCCAACATGGTCTGCACCGGCATCTTTTGCTTCCTGAACCTTATCAGGGGTGCAAAGCACCAGCACGCGAACGGTTTTACCAATGCCGTGAGGCAGGGAAACCACCCCGCGAACCATTTGATCGGATTTTTTCGGATCAACACCAAGGCGAACATCCAGGTCAACGGAAGCATCGAACTTGGTGAAGGTAATCTCCTTCAGCATTTTAGCTGCATCGTCAAGGGAGTATTCCTTTTCGAGGTTGTATTTGCCGATTACGGCTTTTCTGTTTTTTGATATGCGTGCCATGACTGTTTACTAACCTTGAATCAATTTATTTTTCCCACGGGGGTGTTCCGGATACGGTAACGCCCATGCTGCGGGCCGTACCGGCAACCATTTTCATTGCCGACTCAATTTTAAATGCATTCAGGTCGGGCATTTTTGTTTCAGCAATTTTCTTTACCTGGTCCCAGGTAATAGAGCCTATCTTGTTGCGGTTGGGTTCGGCCGAGCCTTTTTGCTTTTTCATTGCCTCCAGGATAAGGTTGGCTGCAGGCGGAGTCTTGATAACAAAATCAAACGATTTGTCATTATAGATGGTAAT
The DNA here is from genome assembly GCA_020063545.1 of Cytophagales bacterium. Taxonomy (GTDB): domain Bacteria; phylum Bacteroidota; class Bacteroidia; order Cytophagales; family Cyclobacteriaceae; genus UBA2336. Next base: position 2,128 of record JAGUUF010000025.1, on the reverse strand, counting down.
CAACACCGGCAACAATTGCCCGGGCTTATCTTGTGTACGGGCGTTAAACTGCTTGCAAAAGTCCATGATGTTGAGACCCTTGCTACCCAATGCCGGGCCAATTGGCGGTGACGGGTTGGCGGCACCTCCCTTAACCTGCAACTTCAAATACCCTGTTACTTCCTTTGCCATATCCTTAAATGCTTAATCAATTTTTTCAACCTGCATGTAGTTTAACTCAACCGGGGTGTTGCGGCCGAAGATTTTCACCATCACATTCAGTTTTTTCTTCTCTTCAAAAATTTCTTCCACGGTACCGGTAAACCCGCTGAAAGGCCCATCCATTACTTTCACCGATTCTCCCTTTATAAATGGTGTTTCCAGTTTTTCGTCAAACGAATCAATCTCGTCTACCTTTCCTAAAATGCGGTTAACTTCCGATTGCCGGAGCGGTACAGGGTCTTTCGAGGAGCCGGTACCGTTGCCTCCCAGAAAACCGATAACACCCGGAATGTTATTAACCGAGTGAAAAGCCTCTCCGTGCGAAAGGTCAGCCGAAATCAACACATAGCCCGGAAAGAAGTTTCTTTCCCGCACGCGCTTCTTCCCTCCCCGCATTTCATATACTTTCTCAGACGGGATTAATACCTGGGGTATAAACTCTCTGAGTTTTTCCCGTTCAATTTCGTTCTCCAGGTAGGTTTTAACCTTCTTTTCCTGGCCGCTTATTACGCGAAGCACATACCACTTTAATTCTCCCATTACCGCCCCCATTTAAAATTCACGGTAAAACCACTCCAATCCCGTTTTAAAAACCCAATCAATACCACCAATTACAAGTGCAAAAATGGTTGAAGCCACCAGCACCAGAATGGCACTGCCCTGCAACTCCTTAAAACTGGACCATGAAACCTTGTTTTTGATTTCATCCCAGGATTCTGCGATGTATGTGGTTAGCTTTTGCATGCTTCAGGACCTAACGAAATTTTATATTTCACCCGTTTTGACGGGTTTAACTCTTCATTGTACTTGCCTTTTATCAGCACGGGTGGAGAGACTCGATACTGACGCTTCGGTCAGCATCCTGACCCCCTTCGGGCATCAGGAACTCCCAGGTCTTCCACCTGTTTTTTAACTCATCTATCAGCACGGGTGGAGAGACTCGATGCTGACGCTTCGGTCAGCATCCTGACCCCATTCGGGCATCAGGAACTCCCAGGTCTTCCACCTGTTTTTAACTCATTTATCAGCACGGGTGGAGAGACTCGAACTCCCAGCCTGCGGTTTTGGAGACCGCTGCTCTGCCAATTGAGCTACACCCGTATTTAAAAACCGGCTTTACCCCAGAGCTTGCAGACCTCACAACCTCTTGAGAAACACCAGATTACACCATCAAACCTCGCGAAACCCAAAAGGACTGCAAAGGTAGAAAGAGTAATGTAGAAAACAAAGGCGCTTCCTAAAAATTCAGAAACGCCTTTTATGCCCTTAACGGGCTAAAACCTTAATTTTTGACCTGCTTAGTCGAGAATCTCAGTAACCTGTCCGGAACCTACCGTACGGCCACCCTCACGGATAGCGAAACGAAGCCCTTTTTCCATCGCAATCTTGTTAATCAATTCAACTTCGATTGAGATGTTATCGCCAGGCATAACCATTTCAACACCGGCAGGGAGTTTAATTTCGCCTGTAACATCGGTGGTACGGAAATAGAACTGCGGACGGTATTTGTTGAAGAACGGGGTATGACGGCCACCTTCTTCCTTCGACAGCACATAAACCTCGGCTTTAAATTTAGCGTGAGGAGTTACGGAACCGGGCTTACAGATTACCATACCCCTGCGAATTTGGTCTTTTTCAATACCGCGGAGCAGCAGCCCTACGTTATCTCCAGCCTCACCCCTGTCCAGAATCTTCCGGAACATTTCCACACCGGTAATAACCGATGACAGGTTTTCGGCACCCATGCCCAGGATTTGAACGGCATCACCGGTTTTGATAACACCGCGCTCAATACGGCCTGTGGCAACAGTACCCCGACCGGTAATCGAGAAAACATCTTCTACCGGCATCAGGAAGTCTTTGTCAATCAGGCGAACCGGCAGCGGAATGTATTCATCCACCGCGTTCATCAGCTCTTCAATTTTTT
>JAGUUF010000023.1 GCA_020063545.1 Cytophagales bacterium | reverse complement strand
CTTAAATAATCCCAATTATGCACACCCCTGTAACCCGTAAGCCTTCAGCAATGAATCAGTTGCTGCGCGATTGGAAAGAAAAGTTTAACCAAAAGGTATTAAAGCGTTATGAATTGCCATGGATGAAGTCCAAGGAACTGGACATTATCGTTGAGGTACTGACCAAACTCAGGCCAAAGGTTTGCTTTGAATGGGGAAGTGGGTTCAGCACCCTGTATTTTCCAAAAATTTTTGGGTTCATCGAAAAATGGAATTCGATTGAACACAACGAGGAATGGTATAAAACAGTCTCCGAAAAAATCAACGATCCCCGGGTAACGCTTACCTATGTTAAACGCGATAAGCTGGCGCCATCCGAAAATTTAGCCGGTAATAATGACGGCAGCTATGCCGAGTATAAAAATTATATTGAGTTTCCGCTTTCACTCAATACCCGGTTTGATTTTATTTTTATTGACGGACGTGCACGAAAGGATTGCCTGAAAAAAGCGTTCGATCTGATAACAGATGAAGGAGTGGTAATTGTGCATGATGCTAACCGCGATTATTATGTTAATGACATGCCGCCTTTTTCAAATGTATTGCGACTTACCGATTATCGAAAAAAGCGGGGCGGTATTCTGCTGGCATCTAAAAACAAGCCTTTGGGTGAGGTTCTTGATATTACGGCTCACCAGAAGGCGTGGAAGAATCACGATAGCATAGCAAAAGTGTTGATGATGCGTTAAGCTTGCCGCAGGCTGGCTTGCAGGTATGCCGCCAGTTCCATCATCCAGGCAATGCCTATATGCACGATTACTCCACCCCAGATGCTGCGCGTCTGATAGGCGATGGTTCCCAATATAAAACCTCCGAAAACGGAGCTGATTGCTTCGCCCATCGGCTTACCGAAATGAAGAACGCAATACAGCACGGCCATGCTCAGCACGCTGCCCCGACCCAGCACACCCATCATGCCGATAACCAGGAACCCGCGGTAAAAGAATTCAATCGAAACGAAATTTATGCCATAGGTTAGTTCGTAAACTCCTGCAATAATCCATTCCTCAACACCGTAGTAAACGTGAGCGGAAGTTGTTTCGTAGCGCGGGTACTGATTTTGAAAATCGGGTAAGAATGATGCTGCCCCGATTAACGGGAGCATGAGTAACAGCATAATAAAGTATGGTCTGAAATCAAATTGCCTTGCATTAAGTCCGTAGCGGTGCTTCTGGTCACGATCAACCTGGCGGTAAAAAAGCCATAAAGGCACGATGAGCAGGCATACCCCGGCAATGTTCTTCCCGACTTTAAAAAAATAAAATAATGTAGCAGGTTCTGCCGCCTTTCTTACCAGGTTATCAAAATAAGGCAGGCTTCGGTAAAGGCTAAGCAGGAGCAGGGCAAGCAGGCTTCGTACCCAGAAATCGTTCGAACGGAACACCGGCTTTTTCTGAATAATGGCATAGAGTGCTACCGGTACGTAATACGCAACACCGTGTGTCAGGAAATAGAAAATAATCCGCAGCAATTCAGGGCGAGTATCCAGGTAACTGTCTTCAAAATCATACCGGTAGTTCAGGTAAAGGCTAACGGCCAGGAAGCTAAACGTGAGGAAGTACTGGGAAGCGTTAAAATCTTCACGCAGGTGGTGGATAAGGCAATTCCAGATTTTGCGCATTACCAGGTTTTAAGTGCTGAATATACTTTGTGGATGGGCAGGCCCATTACAGTGAAGTACGATCCGCTGATTTTTTCAATGGCAATCATGCCGATATAATCCTGTGCTCCGTAAGCCCCGGCTTTGTCGTAGGGTTTATGGGTATCAACATAGTAGGTAATTTCTTCCGGTGTAAGGGTTGTAAACGTTACCTCCGTGGTATCATCAAAGCTGATTTCTTTTTCGGCCGAAAGAATGCAAACCCCGGTCATCACCAGGTGGGTCTTTCCCGAAAGTTCGGTGAGCATGCGGATAGCCTCGGCCCTGTCGGCCGGTTTGTTAATGATTTTCCCGTTCAGGATAACCACCGTATCGGCAGTAACAATTACCCGGTTGCCATGAAGTTCTGACCGGAAGTATTCTGCTTTTTTGTTGGCCAGGTAACGGGCCACCTGTTCAACGGGCAGTTCAGCCGGAAAGGATTCATCCACATCGGGTTTCTCAACGGTAAACGTAAACCCGGCTTCCTTCATCAGGTAGTGCCTGCGCGGTGAGCTAGAAGCGAGAATAAGGTGGCGTTTGAAATTCATCCTCTTTGATGGAACTGAACAAAAACCCACAGATTACTTTCGGGTAAAAGTAGGTTGACTTTTGGGGCATTGTGGCCCCGCTGTGGCAAACATTCTTTACATCCTCAATGGAAACTTCGTTGGTAATGATGGCCAGTTGCGCCTCACCGGTAATCACTTTTTTCAGGCAATCGGAAAAACTCCGGTCAAATACAATATGCTCCGATTTCCGTTGTTCCTTACCTGGAATGCCAAGGGCCTTTTCAATGATGAAGTAATGCATCACGGTAAGGTCAAGTTTCTTCACAACTTCCGGGAAGTGCCACGTCATGGTGGCCAGGGCTTCGGGCTTAAGCCTTACTTTGTAGGTGCTGTCTTTAAAAATAAGGCCGAATGCCCACGGCTTTCCAGCAATAATTTCATTAATGGTATCGGCATCTTCTATCGGCTTGATAATAAAATCCCGCTCTAAGTTTTGGATCACTTCCCGTTCATCAACCTGGGGCAGTCCCGTTATCAACCGGTGGGTGGGAAGTATTTTGAGATCGTCTGCTTCAGTGTTGGTCAGGTACATCAGGTGAAAATTGTAACCTTCGTTGCCGGTATGATGCGGGTTGTTTTTGAGCATCTTCTTTCGCAGTTCCAGCGATGCCTCGTACCGGTGGTGGCCATCGGCCAGAATAATGGTTTTACCGGCCAGGGCATTGATAAATTTCTGAATCACGCGGGCGTCATGTATAACGGCCAGCACATCGCGCACGCCCTGGTAATCTTCTGTTTCGTACAAAGGAGTGCGTATAGCTTCGTCCAAGTACGGTTCGAGTTCGTGGAGCGGGTCGGTGTACAGCCCATGTGTTGGGCTAACGTGCAGCATGGTTTTTTCAAGTAGTTCAATCCGGTCGTTAACGGCTTTGGGTATGGTGTTTTCGTGGCGCAGGATTACGCCTTCATCCCAATCGTAAGCACGGATATGGCAAACAAATCCTTTTCTGCAAAATTCCGTGTGCGTTCCGGGCAGGGTAAAATACTGGTAATAAACATAAATGCCGGGAAGTTTGTCCTGCTCCAGTATGGAGGTTGCTTTCCAGTGTTCAAGTAACTTCGCGGCTTCTCCGGCACTGCCTTCGGGTACCGACAGGCGTATGCTGTTGTATGGGTTTTGGTAAAGGGCTTTGCGCTGTTTTTCCGAAACAACATCGAACAGTGGCGAGGTAAGCGAATCGAGTTGCTGTGCCAGTTCCCGGTTATAGCGCAAGGCCCTGATGGGTAGGATATCGGCCATGCTTACAGCGTTCGGTTCTTCTTCCATTTACCAGGCGCGTCAGCAGCAGGCTTCTGGTGCGTATTGGTTCCGGGTGCAATCAGTAATGATGATAGTGCAGCGGCCAGCATTTCTTCTTCAGCCTCCGGTTTTCGTTTCAATACTTCGGGCCTGAAATACTTCTCGACAAATTTGGTATCAAAATCACCTGTTCGGAATGCATCGTGTTCCAGCACATACCGGCAAAAGCCCAGGGTGGTTTCAATGCCGGTAATCTCGTATTCGTCAATTGCCCGTATGGTCTTGGCAATGGCTTGTTCACGGGTTTCGGCATGGCAAATCATTTTGGCGATCATCGGGTCGTAATAAAACGGCACGCTCATTCCCTGTTCAAAGCCATCGTCAATCCGGATGCCGTTACCATCAGGCCGCTTGTAGGTTTTCAGTGTCCCAATGTCGGGCAGGAAATTATTGGCCGGGTCTTCAGCATAAACACGTATTTCAATGGCGTGCCCACGCATGGTGAGTTGGTCTTGTGTAAACGGAATTTTTTCGCCTTCGGCAACCCGGATTTGAAGTTTCACAAGATCAATACCGGTAATCATTTCGGTTACGGGGTGCTCAACCTGCAGGCGGGTATTCATTTCAAGAAAATAAAAATTCATTTTCTCGTCCAGAATAAATTCCACGGTTCCGGCTCCGTAATAATTGGCAGCACGCGCCACGTTGCAGGCTGCCTCGCCCATGGCGTTGCGCAGCTTGGGCGTAAGCACTGATGATGGCGCTTCTTCGATTACCTTCTGGTGCCTGCGCTGAATGGAGCATTCCCGCTCGAACAGGTGCACCACGTTGCCGTGCGTATCGCCAAAAATCTGGAATTCGATGTGGCGCGGTTGTGTAACATATTTTTCAATGAAGACCGAACCATCGCCAAAAGCTGAAGTGGCTTCACTAACGGCCCGCTCCATTTGTTCGTTGAACTCACCCTCGTGTTCCACAATGCGCATTCCTTTTCCACCACCGCCTGCGCTGGCCTTGATAAGTACCGGGTAACCGATTTGCGTGGCTACCTTTTTAGCCGAAAGCACATCGGTAATGGGTTCGCTGGTGCCCGGAACAAGCGGAACATTGAATTTTGCAACCGCTGCTTTAGCCGCGAGCTTGCGGCCCATCAACTCAATAGACCGGGCTGAGGGCCCGATAAAAATAAGTCCGGCATCTTCTACCTGTTGGGCGAAGTCTTCATTCTCTGAAAGAAAGCCGTAACCCGGATGAATGGCATCAGCTCCTGTGTTTTTTGCTGCGTGTATAATTTTGTCGATTCTCAGGTATGACTCCGAAGAAGGAGGGGGGCCTATGCATACCGCCTCATCGGCAAACCGTACATGAAGGGCGGAACGGTCGGCCTCGCTGAAAACGGCAACGGTTTTTATGCCCATTTCCCGGGCGCTCCGCATTACCCGCAGGGCAATTTCACCTCGGTTGGCAATCAGTATTTTTTTGATTTTTCTCATCCAAAAAACAGGAAGGTGCAATGCTAATCAATTAAAACGGTTGCATCAACCGGCACCCGCTGCAAACCAGAGTTATCCAATTCTTGGAAGTGGCCATTTTTCGTTATTTTTGCCGCAATTTTTAATACCGAATACCCGCATGATAGACTTATTTGACAAGCTAAAAATGGAGGCCGGCCCGCTGGCCAAATACTCGCATTTACCCGATGACTATTTTTTCTTCCCTAAACTGGAAGGAGATATAGGCCCTCACATGAATTTTATGGGCAAACCGGTGCTTAACTGGAGCCTGAACAACTACCTCGGACTTGCCAACCACCCGGAGGTTCGCAAGGTGGATGCCGAGGCGGCTGCACAATTCGGCCTTGGCCACCCGATGGGTGCGCGCATGATGTCGGGCAACTCGGTTCACCACATTGAACTGGAAAAGCAACTTGCTGCCTTCATTGGTAAACAAGATGTGATGCTGCTCAACTACGGCTACCAGGGCGTAGTGTCTATTATTGATGCCCTGGTTGACCGCAAGGATGTGATTGTATATGATGCCGAATCGCATGCCTGCATTATTGACGGGGTAAGGCTGCACATGGGCAAACGGTTTGTGTATGCCCATAACGATATGGACAGCCTGGAGAAGCAACTGCAGCGCGCAACCAAACTGGCAAACGAAACCGGTGGAGGAATCCTGGTGATTACTGAAGGGGTGTTTGGCATGTCGGGCAGGCAGGGCGACCTGAAAGGAGTTGTTGAGTTGAAAAAGAAATACAACTTCCGGCTGTTTGTTGATGATGCCCATGGTTTCGGAACGATGGGTACCACAGGTGCAGGTACTGGCGAAGAACAAGGTGTACAGGATGAGATTGACCTTTACTTTTCAACCTTTGCCAAATCCATGGCCAGCATCGGTGCATTTGTTGGTGGCGATAAACGCATTATTAAATACCTGAGGTATTCGCTTCGCTCACAGATTTACGCCAAGAGTTTACCCATGCCGCTGGTAATTGGCGCTATTAAAAGGCTTGAACTTTTGCGCACCCGGCCGGAGTTAAAGGCCAACCTTTGGAAAATTGTAAGGGCTATGCAGGATGGCCTGAAGGCGCGGGGCTTTAATATCGGGTTAACCTCTTCGCCCGTAACACCTGTGTTATTCAAAGGCGGGGTAGGCGAGGCTGCCAACATGGCTATGGACCTGCGCGAGAACTTCCATATTTTCTGCTCGGTGGTTATCTATCCGGTTGTGCCTAAGGATGTTATCATGTTCCGGATTATACCTACGGCAGTCCACACCATGGATGATGTAAACCGCACCCTGGAGGCCTTTTCGGCTCTTAAAACCAAGCTCGACAGCGGCTTTTACCGCAACGAGGAACTGGTGGCCGTTACCAAGGCGCTATAAAAAAAATGGCGTTTTGGGTTGATTTTTTAGGTTTTTAATTAAATTGGCATACGAAAATTCATTTAACCATTTAAATATCAGGACAATGCAAAAATTTCAAGAACTCAAAAACCTCATTGCTTCACTGGAAAACGATGCTGACAAGTTCTATAACAAAGGCAACAGTGCAGCCGGTACCCGCTTACGCAAGGGTATGCAGGAGTTAAAAAATATGGCTCAGCAGATTCGTGGCGAGGTTCAGGAGCTCAAGAATAAGGCATAAGTTTTTAAACCTAAACCTGTTTTTGAAAAGGATAGCCTTAGGTTATCCTTTTCTCTTTTTTGTTGAGCCCAGAATTATTGATTTGATTTTCTTCTGCAAGCCTGCTGATGCCGGCACCAACGGTAGCCGCACAAAATTTTTACAGATGCCGAGTTCCTGCAGCACTTGTTTAATTCCTACCGGGTTTCCTTCTTCATACATCGGCCCGTTGATTTCAAGCATGCTGAACAACGCCTTTTGCGCGCTGGCATAATCACTTTTAAAAGCGCTGTCCTTCATTTGTTTAAAGGCAAGCGGGAACGCATTTGCCAATACCGAAATTACTCCCCGTGCCCCGATGCTGTAAAGCGGTACAGTTAGCAGATCATCGCCCGAAATGAGCAGAAAGTTTCGGGGCATGCCTTTACTTATTTTCATGCATTGCTCCAGGTTTCCAGAAGCCTCTTTAATGCCGATAATGTTGGGATGCGTTGACAACCGCAGGGTAGTTTCAGCAGTGAGGTTTGAACTGGTTCGCCCCGGCACGTTGTACAGGATGATGGGCACGGGACAGGCATCGGCAATGGTTTTAAAATGCTGAACGATTCCTTCCTGCGATGGCTTGTTGTAATACGGACTAACCGATAACACAGCATCAACGCCTGTAAAATCGGTTGATTTAATTGTTTCAAGAACGGCCTGTGTATTGTTGCCGCCAATTCCGTAAACCACCGGCAGGCCTGCAGGGTTGTTATCGGTTACACACTGAAGTACTTTCTTTTTTTCTTCGGCCGTTACCGTTACCGATTCCCCGGTAGTACCCATTACCACGTAATAGTCAACCCCTTTCGCGGTGTGGCGAAGCAGCCGCTTCAACGCGGGATAATCAATTGTGTTATTGCTGGTAAAGGGCGTAACCAGTGCTACCCCGGTTCCTTCCAGTTTTTTCATCATCAGGTTAATTTCGTTGCGTACTTGTAAATTCCATCAATCAGGCTGCGTGTGTTGCCAACACTGTCAATCATTAATTCAAAATAGGGCTCACCGCTTATCCAGAAGCGTCCCACCCGGCATTTGGCCTGGCTGCGCGCCAGCAGGTAAAGAATAAGCGGGTTGGGTTCGGTATCCAGGTAGTACAGGTAGTCAAACGGGGTTTCGCTGAACTGGAGTGCGTTGTGCGAAGTAATCTTACCCCATACCGTTACATCCTTTATGGTAAAAAAATCGAAAAGAAATTCATGGTTCTCCCGTTTTTCGGGTAAAAAACTTATCACGCGCACCTTTTTGCCATCCTGTTCCAGTTTATGGATAAATTCCTTTACCTGGTCGTGCTTTTGCCGGTCGGCTATGGTAAAAATTACACCCACGGTTAGCGCTTTTTTGTAAGGTATGCTGCCGCGCTGCGCTTTGTTTTTGCGCAGTTGCCTGGATGTTCTGCTCTTTAAAAATCTAAGTTTCATTTGGTTGCCGGCTTTCCCTTCAGCAGGTTTTCAAAGTCTTTTTCCGATATAATGGTAACACCCAGTTTTTCGGCTTTCTCGCGTTTGGAAGGTCCCATGTTTTCTCCGGCCACTAAATAATCCAATTTTCCTGAAACGGAGGATAATACCCGCCCGCCATTTTTAAGAATTATATCTTTTAACTGGTCGCGCTCGTAATTTTGAAATACTCCGGAAATCACAAACGATTTATTTGCCAGTACATCACTTTCTTTTTTTACTTCCGTTTCGCTGACGGTAAACTGAAGACCGGCCTTTTTTAATCGCTCAATTTCCCGTTGATTCTCGGGGTTTTCAAAGAACTGCCGGATGCTTAACGCAATTTTCTCCCCGACTTCGGGGGCCATAAGCAGTTCTTCGTACGTTGCTGCGGCAAGGTTATCTATCGTTTTAAAGTAGCGAGCAAGTTTTTCGGCTACCGTTTTTCCAACATAGCGAATGCCTATGGCAAATAAAACACTTTCGAATGGTGTTGCCTTTGATTGCTCAATGCCGTTGAGGACGTTTCTGGCAGATTTTTCTTTAAAGCCCTCCAGCTTCAGCAGGTCGTTCAGTGTAAGATCATAGATATCGGCAGGGCTTTTTACCAGGCCCGAATCGTACAATTGTTCAATGGTGCGGAAGCCCAGCGAATCGATGTCCATGGCTTTGCGCTGGATAAAATGTTCGATGCGCCCTTTTATCTGAGGCGGGCATCCGTTGGTATTGGGGCAGTAGTGTGCAGCCTCGCCCTCAACACGAATGAGTTTGGTGTTGCATTCGGGGCACCTGTCAATGTACGTTACCGGCCTGGTGCTGTCGGTGCGTTTTGCCTGGTCCACCCCGGTAACTTTTGGGATTATCTCGCCACCCTTTTCAACAAACACATAGTCGCCAATGTGCAGGTCCAGCCTTGCGATTTCGTTTGCGTTGTGAAGGGAAGCACGCTTTACCGTTGTGCCCGAAAGAAATACAGGCTCCAGCTCGGCTACCGGTGTTATTGCCCCGGTTCGGCCCACCTGGTAGGTAATGCTGTTTAAGCGGGTGCTTACCGATTGCGCTTTGTATTTGTATGCAATGGCCCACCGCGGGCTTTTTGCCGTAAAGCCGAGCCGCTGCTGCTGGTCAATACGGTTAACCTTGATTACGACCCCATCTGTTTCCAACGGCAGGCCATCGCGCTTGTTTTCCCATTCGGCAATGTAGGCCAGAACTTCGCGGATGTTTTTACATTTTTTATACGTTGGCGAAACGTTGAAGTTCCATTTTTCCAACTGGTGTACTCCCTGTTCATGAGTTCCTATTGAGTCGGTTCCCAGAAGGTAATACGCGTAGCAATCAAGCCTGCGCTGGGCTACAACGGATGAATCCTGCATTTTAAGTGTTCCGGAGGCAGTATTACGCGCATTGGCATAGCGCTCTTCACCAATATCTTCGCGCTCCTTGTTAAGTTGTTCAAAAACAGTTTTAGGCATAAATACCTCGCCCCGTACTTCGAAAAGTTTCGGGGCATGGTTATCGGTAATCCGAAGCGGAATGCTCCGGATGGTTTTTACGTTAGCCGTTACATCATCGCCCCGCACGCCATCACCGCGGGTTACGGCCCGTGCCAATACTCCGTTTTCATAAATCAGGCTGATGGAAACGCCATCGAATTTCAATTCGCAAAAATATTCATACGGTTCGCCTTCCAGCCCTTTTGCAACACGGTTATCGAAATCTTCCAGTTCCTGGCGTGAGTACGTGTTGCCCAACGAAAGCATGGGGTAGCGGTGGGCTACGGTTTTAAATTCTTTGGTAATGGTGCCACCCACCCGTTGACTGGGGGAGTCGTCAGCCTTTAACTGGGGAAATTGATCCTCCAGTTTAATCAACTGCTCCAGCAACTGGTCAAATTCATAATCACTTATTTCCGTTCGGTGCTGCTGGTAATACAGGTTGTTATGATAATTAATCTTTGCAGTCAGTTCCTGAATTTCCTTCCGGGCCTGTTCAACTGTCATCGGGTGTAGGGCTTTGCAAAGGCGAAAATACGGTAAATCACTGGTTACCGGGTTGGGTTGGTATATGCCTTTAAATCTTTGGTAAAATCAACTTTGTTGTTCTTGCGGTCAATGTCGGCCATGCGCATGGATGGGTCAAGTTCAATGGACGCGATTTCGGCAGAGGGTTTGCCGATGGCCAAAGTGTAGGTTGGGTTTACCCAAGGCCATGCTTCCAGGTCAACTCGTTTTACGGACTTGTCGTCAATCGGTTTGCTTCCAATGGTTTCATTCAGGGGTATGTAGTGAAGTTCTTTAGAGCCATCACGGTAGGTAACGAGCAATTCAACAGGCATGGGCAGTTCAGCGATTCGCTCAAGGGTTATAAATGTATTCTTTTCGCGTTCGAAGATGCTTTTAACCCCGTAATCAATTCGTTTGGTGGTATTTACCCAGTAACTCATAAACCAGCGCAACTGCATGCCCGAAGTTTTTTCCATTACCCGGATGAAATCGTTGGGTTCGGGATGGCGGAATTTCCAGGCGTTGTAGTAGTTGCGCATACCCTTGTAAAAGTTTTCCGAGCCCACAATGTATTTTACATGGTTCAGCAGCATGCTGCCCATGTTGTAGGCTGCTGTTCCATAAGCCCGGTTGGTGGTGTAATGGTCGGAATGCTGGCTTATCGGCTCCTGCAGCCCGCTTCGAACCAGGCTGAAGTAGCCGGCATAGGTGGAGCTATGTGGGTTTTCTGCCCCGGTGTTTGTAATCATGGCAAGCGATTCATCGGTGGCAAAGGTGGTAAAGCCTTCGTCCATCCAGGGGTAAAGCGATTCATTGGAGGCAAGCACAGCCTGGTACCAGCTGTGGCAAATCTCGTGAACGGTTGTTCCTGCCAGTCCGTTAAAATTTCCTTCGCCAAGAACAAGCGTACACATGGGGTATTCCATGCCGCCATCACCACCCTGAATAACAGAGTACACTTCGTAGGGGTACTTGCCGAATGTCCGGTTCATAAATTGAAAGTGTTTTACCACATAGTCTTCAAGTTTTTTCCAGTTGTCGGCTGTTTTTTCATTTTTCTGAAAAAAGAAATGAACCTCGGGGCCTTCCGGTACCTGTACGATGGAGTGGGTGTAATCCGGGTCAGCCGCCCAGGCAAAGTCAATTACATTTTTGGCAACAAAGTGCCAGGTAAGTTCACCGGCAGGCCGGGTAACCTTGGTGCCGGGCTTTTCGTATCCATGGCCAACCTTATCGGGGTTTTGCAGTTTACCGGTTCCGCCAATTACAAAAGCCGGGTCAATGGTAATCTTTACATCGAAGTCGCCCCATACGCCATGAAATTCGCGGGCAACGTATTGGTATGCGTGCCAGCCCTGGTAATCGTATTCGGCCAGTTTAGGGTACCACTGTGTCATGGAGTAGGCAATGCCTTCGCGGTTGTTGCGGCCGGATCGCCTGATTTGCACCGGCACCTGCGATGTGAACTTCATATCGAATGTTGTTTTTGTTTTTGGCAACAGGGGTTTTGCCAGGTCAACTTCCAGTATGGTTCCGATTACTTTGTATGAAATGTCTTTACCGTCTTGTTTCAGGTTTTCAATGTGCTGGTACCCGATCTCATCATCTTTAAGTTTGGATATGCGATCGGTTACACGTCCGTCCGGATCGGCAATATTGCGCGAGCGAACGTCCATCATGCTTCCGGGCTGGAAGGCGTTATAATACAAATGGTAGTAAACCTTGCGGAGTGTATCGGGTGAATTATTGGTGTAGGTAAGCTTCTGCGTACCCGAAACTTTGTGGGTCTTTACGTCCAGCCGAACGTCCATGAAATAGTCTGCGCGCTGCTGCCACCGGTAATCCTGGGAAAATGCAACACTAAAACAAAGCAAGAACACCACAGTAAAAGTTCGCATGGGTAAGGGGGTTAGGAGGGCAAAATATCTAAACCGTTGGATTTTACAAAGTTGCTTTTTTGCGTTTTACCGGGAGCAGGTACATGATGTTGGCGCTTACAAATCCGCTTTCCGATAAGGTAAGCGTTTCGCCCGGCAAAGCTTTCGGAATATTGTAGGTATAGCTTGCCGAGAAGGTCCAGTTCCGGTAATGAATATATAACGGAGCCGTGATGGCGTAATTCATAATCCCGAATTCATTCCGGGTTTCGATGGTGTACCAGGGTAACCCGTTTTGTATTTTAATCCATGCAATTATCCACTCGGCAGGGGTTTGCGGAAGTATGATTTCCGTTATGGTTTCGTTTCCGAGCAGGACAAATAATCCAGGCATTAGCGATAGTTTATCAAGACCGAGGACGTTCTTCTTTTCCAGTTTTGCGTTTATGGAGGGCATCAGCCGGTGTGCTTGCTGGTCGCCAAAAAAGTAAGAGTAATCGAACCGGAATGTTGCATATTTAAAATCAAGGTAGGGCGAAATGGTTAGCGCATTTTCATATGGTGTAAAATCTTCCTCGAAGCGGTAAAAATATCGGTCGTAGCTGGCGATGACCGAGAATGTTTTTGAAAACGAATGCATATAGCCGGCCGACAGGATGGTTAGGTAGTATTTTGGTTCGAAGTCGTTGCTCCAGAAGAACGAGGCATCGGCATACAGGCCGGTTTTATGGTAGTAGGCAATTCCCGGTGCAAGTCCGAACTGGTCAATACCCAATGTGCGGCCGGCAGCCATTACATTGCTGTTATACATTAGCCGGAAACCGAATTGTGAAACCGGCTCCTCTTCGGGTAGCGAAAGCAAACTGTCAATAAGGTTGAAGATGGATAGCGAATCGCTGAAGGATAACAGGTTACCTGATTTTAGTAATAACGAATCAGCGTCCTGGGCATATACACCCGAAGACGCTGACAGTATAATTACCGTAAGCCAACTCCTATAGTGCCGCATTCATGGTTAGTTGTTTCGCTGGCGCAGGCGTTGTTCGTTCCGCTCCTGAAATTGCTGCCTGCGTTGTTCCAGTAGCTGGCGTTGCTGAATTTGTTTGATGATCATGTTCCGGAAATCCTGCTCAGCTTGCCGCAGCGCAATAAGCTTCTGTGCCGGGATGGTGTTCAGTATTCGTCCGGAATACTCCTTTTCAAGGTCGAGTTCGCGTTGTTTAAGCTGAAAACTCAGATCAAGTAACTGCCGCTCATTCTCTTCCTTTGTGCGTTGTGGGTTGGGGTTTCGTTTGGCCTGCTCAAACTCTTGGCGGAGGGCCGTTCGCTTTGTGGCAAACTCGTGGTAAACCGGCCAGAATTTCTCGGCTTCATCCGGAGTAAGGCCCAGGCGTTCGGTAATGAACGCGATGCGGGCGGCTTTGATTTTTTCCTGTGCCTTCTGATCCTTAACCTGTTCTTCCTGGGCCAGCAGGGGCAAGGCCAGTAAAATCAGTAACACATGAATGATTGTTTTCATAGCTCACTTATAAATTATCAAGTTCAAATTCCAGGCTTTCCATAGCCTCTTCTACCGGCAGCAAGGTAAACGCTTCACTTTCGATGGCCTCAACGATTTCGTCATCGTAGGTGGCATTGTCCAGTAATTCATCAAGGCTCAGGTCGCTTTGCTCAAGGTAGAAGGCCAGTTCCTCGGTGCTTACCGAGGCCAGTAAACTTTCGGCACTTGCCTCTTCTTTTGGTATCAGAAAAATTACTGCAACAGCCAGCAGCAACGCTACGGGTAATGCATATTGCAAAGCATACCGGGTATATGGCCGTGTAGCAATGTAGGGCGTTTTTTCTGCCACCCGGGCCTGGATAATGCCGGGCAGCCGATCAAAATACCCCTCGGGTACTTCAAAAATGCCTTTTTTCGGTATGTCTTCCAGCTTTTTCATTCGGTTGTTATGACTGTTTTAACCACGGTTAGTTTAATCATTCGGCTAAAAATTCTTCAATTTTTTTTACTGCGTGGTGGTAGCTTGCTTTTAAAGCCCCTACGCTGGTATTGGTAATTTCGGCTATTTGTTCATACGAAAGATCGTCATAGTATTTCATGTTAAAAACAAGTCGCTGCTTTTCGGGCAATTTTATAATTGCTTTTTGTAGTTTCTTTTGGATATCGTCACCTGACAGGTGCCCGGCTTGATCGATTTTTGAAACCAGTTCCCCGGTAACATCCCCGATCGGCAGAAAAAACCGTCTCTTCTTCTTTTGCAGGAAACTCAGGCATTCGTTGGTGGCGATGCGGTAAATCCAGGTAAAAAGCTGGGAATCTTCACGGAAGGTTTCAATGTGGCGGTGGATTTTGATAAATACTTCCTGCGTGAGATCATCGGCATCGTCATGGTCAATAACCATTTTGCGGATGTGGTAATACACCCGTTGCTGGTAGGTGCGTACCAGCATGTTGAAGCCGTAGTTCCGGGTTTCCGGGTTGCGGATTTTGGAGAGCAGCTCCTTGTCTTCCACGGGTGTTAGGGTGAAATGCGCAAATTAGACAAATACTTTTGGTGAAAGTTTAATTTTTCAATAACCAGGCTTAGGCTCAAAACTATTCAGAAGGTCAACCAGCATTTCAAATTGTTCCTTTGAATGGGCCGGGAAGTTGGCAAACCGCAGGTGCGTTGACGTGTAATTTCCATACCCCTCTCCGGGATGGATACCCTTGCTTTCCAGGTAATGGGTAAGTTCACGCGTGTACGGTGGGCAAGCTGCCACGATGACTGTTTTCGATCGAAATTCAGGGGTGGCAACAAAGGGTTTAATAAACCGGCTCTGTCCCATGGCCTGGTACAGGACGGCTGCTTTATAGTCTATTTCATTACGAATAGCCTTTATCCCCCTGCGCAGCATATCGTCAACAACCATGGCCAGCAGGTAAATGCCGAGAACGTTGGGCGTTTCGGGTGTTTGATTTCTTTTTGCGTGACGTACCAATGAGGGCAGGCTGTGATAGGTACCAATTACCAAACCGTCCGATTCCAGTCTCTCTGCCTTCTCAACACATCGTTGGTTTACTATCCACACACCCAGTCCGGCCGGCAATCCGAATCCTTTTTGTACGGAAAAGAAAAGCGAATCAATTTTTGTAAAGTCAAATTGCGGGTAGGGCAGGGAGGAGACTGCGTCTACAGCAACCAGTGCCTGCGGACTTTTTTCCCTGAATCCGTTAATGAAATCCATGGGAAGGGATACACCCGTGCTGGTTTCATTATGCGTCAGTGCGATTAACTCTGTTGCACCAATGTGTTGTTCAGTGGAAAAGCCTTCTCCATCCTTAACCGTAATTGCCTGCGGCTTTTTACCAAGCTGACGGGCAGTTTCAAAAAATCGCTTGCTGAAGGCTCCGTTTATATAATGCAGCGAATGTTCAGCTACCAGGTTTTGGATGGTTCGTTCCCAGATTTCGGTTGCAGAGCCAGTAAAAACGATGTAAAAATTTTCCGGTATGCCAAGCAACGCCCGTAACCCGGTTGTGGCGCGGATAAAAATTTCTTCAAATGATTTACTGCGGTGCGATAGCGAAGGGATGCCTTCTCGAAAGGCTTTCCGGGCATGATCTTCTGCCGTGAAGTAAAGTTGCGAGGGCCCCGGAGTAAAAATAATTTTTTGCTTCATAAAAATCGGGCCAAACTTACTATGCTATGCTTAATGAAAAAATAAATGAAACACAATATTGAACGGTTTAGTACTTTTCTATACGTTTGACATGAATTCCCACTCGGATTTGGGACACGTTTGCTGAACCTAACAATTAAAACAATACCGAGTGAAGCATTCATGCAAAATCAGGCCTCATGCTGGCGGTATCGTCAGTACCTCGTTCTGCGGAGCAGGATAACAGTGGAAGGTTGCGGATGCGTGCAGCTCAAAACCTGTCTTTAAGGGGTTCAGAAACACCTCGCCAAATCCGGTGGGTTTTTGTTTTCAATACAACACCCTGAATTTTATGGTGTGTTCAATACTGCGTAGTTCCTTTATAACCTCCGGGTCGTATTCTTTGTCAATGTCTGTAATTACGTAACCAATCAGTTCGTTGGTTTTAAGGTATTGGCCTACAATGTTGATGTTGTGGCCGGCAAGTACCTGGTTTATGCGTGCAAGTATGCCGGGCACGTTGTCGTGAATGTGAATAAGGCGGTGCGCATTTTCAAGTGTTGGAAGGGTTAAATTCGGGAAGTTAACGCTGTTGGATGTGCTGCCATTATTGATGTAATCCTGGAATTTTCCGGGCACAAAATGACCGATGTTTTCCTGCGCCTCTAATGTGCTGCCACCAATATGCGGGGTAAGGATGGTATTTGGCAGCCCTCTCAGTTCCGAAATAAACTCCTCCTGGTTGCTAACCGGTTCGTACGGGAAAACATCAATAGCGCAGCCTGCCACCTTACCCGATTCAACGGCTTGTTTCAGTGCGGCAATATCCACCACATGTCCGCGGCTCAGGTTAATGAAAATAACGCCCTTCTTCATCCGGTCGAATTCCTTTTTGCCGATGTAGTGTGTATTGGCGTCCCGGCCGTCAATATGCAGCGACACTACATCGGCTTTCTGAAGAAGCTCTGCCAATGATTTGCACTTGGTGGCATTGCCGAGTGCCAGCTTTTCTTCAATATCATAATAGAGCACATTCATGCCCAGCGACTCGGCAAGTACCGAAAGCTGGGTGCCGATGTTTCCGTACCCGACAATTCCGAGTTTCTTACCGCGTATTTCAAAACTCCCATGTGCTGATTTATCCCAAATGCCCTGGTGCATCTTATTCGATTTGTCCACCAGGTTGCGCATCAGCACAATCATTTCGGCAATAGCCAGTTCCACTACCGAGCGGGTGTTGCTGAATGGGGCATTGAATACCGCAATGCCTTTCCTGGTTGCTTCCTTCAGGTCGATCTGGTTGGTGCCGATGCAGAATGCACCGATGGTCATCAGCCGGTTGGCATGGTCAAGAACTTTTTTAGTTACCTGTGTTTTTGATCGGATACCGAGCACACTAACGTTTTTTATACGCCTGCACAGTTCTTCCTCTGTTAATGCAGCCGGGTAGGTTTCTACATTAAAGCCATCGGCTTTGAGTAACTCAACGGCTACCGGGTGAATGTTCTCCAGCAGCAATACATTAATTCGGTTTTTCGGATAGGATATGGCCGTGTTAAGTTTATTCAAGTATAGAAACTCATCAAGGCTGGGCGTGATGTGATCGGCCTTATCCACAATGCCATTGCGTTCAACATTTTCGGTAAATGCATAAAATTTATTGGCCAGGCCGGCAAGCTTGATTTCGTAATCGGTATAGCCATCGCCAATTACATACACATCGCCCGGAAGATTGAGCCGCCTGAGTTGCTCAACTTTTCCATTGTTGGCAGATAAAGGATTGTCCATATCAAACCCGGTAACATTTCCCTGTTCATCAAAATGGAACCGGTTGGCCAGGATGTTTTCAGGTTTTATACCGAAATCGGTAACAACCGGGTCGATAAATACATGGAAGCCGTTGGAAATAACATAAATGTTATCAGCATATTTTTTAAAAAAGTCTTTGTTTCGTTTAAACGATTCGGAAACATGCAGTTTTAGCCGATCGGCCAGTTGCACAAGCTGGTGGCGCTTGGGTGCAAGCAGTTGAATCCGCTTTTCCAGGGATTCGCGAAAGGAAATGGTGCCGTCCATTCCCTGGTTGGTTATTTCGGCAATTTGTTTTTTGATGGCTTCCTTCTCGGGGCTTCCATCCAGGCTTATTTCAGCAAGCAGGTCAAAGGCTTCAACCTTGGTAAAGGTGCTGTCGAAATCGATTACGATAAACTTATTGAGTTTCATTCAGGAAAATACAACCCCAAATGTAGGAAATTACTCCATAGTGCAGGTTGCGCGGTCAATGATCCGCTATCGCCTATTGACTTCTTAACCGTTGGCTACTGACTCGATAAATGATTTTGAAAAAGTTTTGATTTGATCACGCACCCGCCTGAATTCGGCCATGATTTCGTTTTCGCTGCCGGAGGCTTTAGCCGGATCGGGAAAGTTATGATGAACAGTTTTTATGCTTGCCGGAAAGTATGGGCAGTTCTCTTTAGCATTATCACATACGGTAATGACGTAATCGAATGGCAAGTTGATGTATTCACTAACATTGTTTGACGTATGCCGGGAGATATCCACACCGTCCTCCTTCATTACTGCGATTGCTTTTGGATTGACACCATGAGCTTCAATACCGGCACTGTAAATTTCTGCTTTGTCTTTGGCAAAGTGCCTGAGGTAGCCTTCGGCCATCTGGCTTCGGCACGAGTTGCCGGTACACAACACAAGAATTTTCTTCTTTCCCCGGTTGTCCATCTCAACAGCAGGTTGATTCGGCACATCAGCATGCAGCTTTTTGTGCCTGTTTTTCTTCGGTTGATAACGCGGGCTTTTCAGCATACACCGTAATACTGTAAATGCCTGCTTCGCCCGATTTGAAATTAATGAGCTCCTCTTTGTTAAGGTGGGCCGCTGCTATTTCATCAGGGATGAAAATCATTTTTTCTTTTTGAATTTTGATATTACTGAATCCCGTTCTTTCTATAATCTCAAGGTACTCTTTTTTTGAGATTGCTCCGGCCACACATCCGGCATACATTTCGGCACTTTTGCGCAAGCCATCCGGTAACGCTCCGCGCAGCACAATATCCGAAACGCTGAAGTGTCCGCCCGGTTTCAATACGCGAAACGTTTCAGCAAAGGCTTTGGCTTTATCGGGCACCAGGTTAAGTACGCAGTTGCTCACCACTACATCAGCAATGTTTGAAGTAACCGGAAGTTGTTCAATATCGCCTAACCTGAATTCAACATTGTTGTAGCCAAGTTTTTCGGCATTGGCTCGTGCTTTGTCAACCATTTTTTCGGTCAGGTCAATGCCAATTACTTTGCCTTTTTCGCCTGTTATGCTTCGGGCCACAAAGGCATCATTTCCTGCGCCAGCGCCCAGGTCAATTACTGTGTCGCCCTCTTTGATTAACGCAAATTCGGTGGGAAGTCCGCAACCTAAACCTAAATCAGCTTCGGCTACATATCCTTTTAGGTTGGAATAGTCATCAGCCATAACAACATAATCTGAGTTGCAGCCGCAACCGGCCCCGCAGCAACTGGTGGCATTTTGTTGATAACTCTGATCGGCTATCTGGCCATACTTTTCTTTTACAATTTCTTTCAGTTGTTGAGCTGTTTGTGTTGTATGCATAGTTGTTTAATGGTTTAAATTAATCGTTTTATTACGATGGTTAAAATCAAAAATTTTTTAGCAGCAATCCTGTCCTTTGTAACTATCAAGGAAACCCCCAAGTGCAGCCTTAGCTTTGTTCCAGTTTTTCTCATCAACGCAGTAGCATATGCTGGTGCCGTTGATATTTCCTTTAATTAGCCCGGCATCTTTGAGTTCTTTCAGGTGCTGCGAAACAGTGGATTGCGAAAGGGGCAATACATCAACAATGTCCCCACAAATACACTGGCGGGTTTGAATAAGGTGGTTGAGTATGGCTATCCTGGCAGGATGGGCCAAGGCTTTTGCCCATGTAGCCAGTTGCGTTTCTTCTTTGGTATAGTCGCTTGTTTTGGTAAGGCCCATCGGACTATTATATCGTAATATTACGATTAAAGTTTCATCAGCACACGACTTTTTTCAAATTATTTTTCGGGCAGGCCAAACGGAATGCGCTTGAGCGCAACGGTGCCGTTGCTGATAACCATCAGCACATCCTGCAGGTAGCGGATTTCTTCAAGAGGGTTACCCGGTATCAGGATCAGGTCGGCTTCGTAGCCGGGTTGTATACGGCCCGTAGTCTTTTCAATACCCAGTAGTTCGGCAGCCACAACTGTTGCAGCCTGTATAGCTTCGAATGGAGTCATGCCCATGCGTACGTAATGCTGGCATTCGAGCGAGATGCGTGAGGTAGTTAATGCCGAGTAGCCGTTGTCGGCACCGGTAACTATTTTTACGCCAAGTTCTTCTGCTTTTCGGAATACCTTTTCGGCCTGGGGCATCATAAATTTTCCGCGCAGTTCAAGCACCGGCCCGAAATAATCGCCACCGGGTTGCGTCAGGTCTTCGAGTGTAATGAAGGTTGGTACCAGGTAGGTTCCTTTTGCTTTCATCAGTTTCAGCGTTTCTTCTGTAAGGAAGGTGCCGTGTTCAATACTTTTGGCGCCAGCGCGCACGGCAGCACGCGCACCTTCATCGCCATGGGCGTGCACCATAACGGGTACTCCGCGTTTGGCAGCTTTACCGTTACTGATAAAAATGATGGCGTTTGGCTGAATGCGGTTATCCGTTCCAATTAAAGAAATGAACATTGGTTAGTGCAAGATTTTTCGGCTGACCGAAAGCAACAGGTGAAACCAGCAAGGAAAATATAATACCCCGTAGCGTCATCCTTTTCTGGTAATCACTTTCTCAACAGCCGCTACAATATTTTCCGGTGCAAGGCCGTATTTTTTTAATAGTTGCGCTGGCGTTCCACTCTCCCCAAAGGAATCATTAACGGCTACCATTTCAAGCGGGGCGGGGAAGTGTCGGCTCAATACCTGGGCGATGCTATCGCCCAAGCCTCCGTTGATCTGGTGCTCTTCGCAGGTAACTACACATTTTGTTTTTTGAACAGATTCAAGAACAGCCTCGACATCAAGTGGCTTAATGGTGTGAATATTAATCAATTCAACGCTTATACCTTTATCCACCAGAACTGCCTCGGCTTCAACAGCCTGCCATACCATATGTCCGCATGCGAAGATGGTTACATCTTTACCTTCAATCATCTTATCAGCTTTGCCAATAGTAAATGGCCTGTCGGCTGCAGTGAATATGGGCCAGGATGGGCGCCCAAAGCGCAGGTATGCCGGTCCGTGGTGGCTGCCCAGCGCCAGGGTTGCAGCTTTGGTTTGGTTAAAGTCGCACGGAACAATGACCGTCATGCCCGGCAGCATCTTCATCATGCCGATGTCTTCAAGTATTTGATGAGTCGCACCATCCTCACCAAGTGTAACACCGGCATGCGAGGCGCATATTTTTACATTTTTATGTGAATAGGCAATTGACTGACGGATCTGGTCATAAACCCGGCCGGTAGAAAAGTTGGCAAATGTTCCCGTGAAGGGAATTTTGCTGCCAATGGTCATACCGGCTGCCAGGCCCATCATGTTGGCCTCGGCAATGCCAACCTGGAAAAACCGGTCAGGAAATTCCTTTTTAAAGGCATCCATTTTTAAGGAGCCTGTGAGGTCGGCACACAGGCCAACAACATTGGGATTTTTACGGCCCAGTTCCAGCAAACCGGCACCAAAGCCGGAGCGGGTATCTTTTTTTTCGGTAAAAGTGTATTTGGTTTTCGGGGGGGTAGTGGTTGCGGTGCTCATTACGGCAATAATACGACACCTTTTGAAATGGTGGAATGCTAAACAGTATTAAAATTATCGTATAGTGATTGGTTAAATTTTTGGCTTAGGGTATAATGACTAACTTTATAGCAATGCCCTCGATAGTTCAAGGCTTCGAATACGACATCTTCATCAGCTATCGCCACAACGATAACCGTAGCGGCTGGGTAACGGAGTTTGTGAATGCTTTGCAGGAGGAGTTAGCCGCCACCATTAAAGAACCTGTATCAGTTTATTTCGACAGCAACCCTTATGATGGTTTATTGGAAACCCATCAGGTGGCAGGGAGTGAGTTTATAATTCAGTTGTCCCTTACCTGAATCATCAAAAATCACCAATTCCATTTTTGTAATATTTTACAAAAATGGATTTTAAACTCCCTAATTTACTATTTTTACAGAAATGGACTTGTGATGATTGCCCGACAAATACTTCCGGAAGCAAAGCATGCACTCACTCAATTCAGGGCATTGTGTATTACAGGCCCCCGGCAAAGCGGCAAGACTACGCTCAGTAAACTACTGGCAAAAAATAAGCCTTATGTAAATTTTGAAAATCCTTCTGTACAATATGATGCCGAACTTAATCCTCAGGCATTTCTAAAACAATATAAAGGCGGAGCCATCCTCGATGAGGTACAGCGTGTGCCTGTTATTTTCCGCTACCTGCAAGGAATTTTAGATGAGAGCCGAACCCGGGGTCAGTTTATTCTTACCGGCTCGAATAATTTTTTGCTACAGGAACAGGTTTCGCAATCACTGGCAGGCAGGGCAGGATATCTTTCGCTTCTCCCGTTAAGTTATGCCGAACTGGTTAACGCAAAGTTAGATGAGCCTGATGTAAACAACCATATTCTGACAGGTGGATATCCTGAAATCTGGAATGAAAAGCTGGTAGCGGATACATGGCTTAAAAGTTATGTTCAAACCTATGTTCAGCGTGATGTTAGGCTTATCCGCAACATTTCAAACATGGCTTTATTTACGCGCTTTATTTCGCTATGTGCTGCACATGCCGGGCAGATACTCAATCGCGATGAATTGGCCAGGCAAACCGGTGTTGATACCAAAACGGTGCTGGCATGGCTTGGATTGCTGGAGAACAGTTATATCATTTTTTTACTTCAGCCTTGGTATAATAATTTGAACAAGCGAATTGTAAAAAGTCCCAAACTATACTTTTACGATACGGGTTTGCTGTGCCATTTGCTCGGTATTAAAAGCCAGACTTCTTTGAAGAAGCATAGGCACTATGGTTTCCTCTTTGAAAACTGGATAATCAGTGAGGTAAAAAAGAACCGGTTTAATGATGGTCAACCTGAAAATCTCTATTATTTCAGGGATAACGTAGGCAATGAAGTAGATCTGATAACCGAAAGAAATGGAGACTCTTTTGCCATTGAAATAAAGGCTTCATTGGCTGTGAAGCCCGCTATGTTGCACGGATTGAATTTCTGGCAAAAGTATCAGCCCACAGGTCATTCGGTGTTGCTGTATGCCGGAAAAAAAAATGAAATAGTTAATGAGCGTTTAGGAATAATCCCCTGGACTGAAGTGGCAAACCTTTAAATCGGAATTGAATAAAAAATCCGTGAAATCAATTAATCGCGATGTCAGTCGGTACTGATTAACCTCCCGGCCTTGAACATACAGGTTGCTTACAGGGGAAACCTGATTTTTACCGCACATCCTTAAATTTTTTGGCGCCTCGCCATAAATTCCTACTTTTCAAACCAGCTAATACAATAGATATATGAGAAAAATTTTACTGACGAGTGCCTTGATTTTACTCGTTGCCGGCTACCTGGTTGCCCAGGAAACCTTCCCGCGCAACGATGTGAAAGACCCCCGGGCGGGATTGTTTGCGTTTACCAATGCCACCATTGTGGTTGATCCGCAAACCACCCTGCAAAATGCCACCCTGCTGGTTAAAAATGGACGGGTTGAGCAGGTTGGAACGAACACCACCGTTCCAAAAGGTTACACTGCCTACGACCTGAAAGGGAAATACATTTACCCATCATTGATTGACCTCTCTACCAATTACGGTTTGCCTGAAGTGCAGCGTCCCCGCGGAGGCGGTGGCGGATTTACCGGTGCCGAGCAGATGGAGTCGAACACCAAAGGCGCGTACAATGCCAACCAGGCCATCCGCTCGCATTACAATGCTGCCGATGAGTTTTCAATAAATGCAACCAGAGCAGATGAACTGCGTAAGGCAGGCTTTGGTGCCGTGCTCACCTATAAGCCCGATGGCCTTGCCCGCGGAACTGCCGCTTTTGTAACACTGGGCGAATCGTCTGATAACAGTGTGCTGATCCGGCAAAAGGCTGCGGCTGCCTACTCATTTGAAAAGGGAACCTCCACCCAGAATTATCCCTCGTCACTGATGGGCTGCATAGCCGTTCTGCGACAAACCTATATGGATGCCGAATGGTTTGGAAGCCAGAATCCGCGGCCGTTTGCCGACAATTCATTAGAGGCCTGGATTCAAAACCAGAAACTTCCTCAGGTATTTGATGCCACCAGTTGGATGAACATTCTGCGTGCCGATAAAGTGGGCGATGAGTTTGGCGTTCAATACATCATTCGCGGAAGCGGTGACGAATACAAACGCGTAAAGGAGATTAAGGAAACAAACGCTTCGCTTATCGTACCGGTTAATTACCCGGAAGCATACGATGTGGAAGATCCCTTTGATGCCGCCCGTGTTTCGCTGGCCGAAATGAAACACTGGGAACTCGCTCCGGCAAATTTAGGATCGCTGGAGAAAGCCGGAATAAGCTTTTCCATTACCAGCGCTGGACTGCGGAAGGTTTCGGACCTTCTTCCTAACGTGCGCAAAGCCATCGAAAACGGATTGAGCGAAACAGCGGCATTAAAAGCGCTGACTACCGCACCCGCACAATTCATCAGGATGGACGACCAGGTTGGCAGCTTGCGTAAAGGAATGGTGGCCAATTTCCTGATCACGTCAGGAAAGTTGTTCGATGAAAAAACGATCATCCATCAGAACTGGATACAGGGCCAGCCCTTTGCCATTAAACCGCTGGATACGCGTGACTTCAGCGGAACCTATAACCTAAGCCTGAATAATGCCACCTACAACCTGGAAGTTACCGGTGAACCCGGTTTGCACAAGGCCAAAATCAAAGTAAACGACAGCACTTCCGTTGATGCCACGGCTACGTTTGGCAACGATTTGGTTACCCTCAGTTTTAAACCCGATGCAAAGGCGCAGGGCAGTATTCGCCTTACCGGCTGGACGCAGGGCACCGGATGGCAGGGCAAGGGCCAGTTGGTTGACGGCACCTGGGTAAGCTGGACAGGCACCCGAACAGGCGATGTAAAGGCTGGACCTCAGCGGCAGGGTGCAGGTGATAAGAAGGATGAACCGGGCAAAGTAATCTATCCGTTCATAGGGCATGGTTATCCTACCTTGCCAGTTGCCGAAACGATGATCATTAAAAATGCCACTGTTTGGACAAACGAAGCAGATGGCATTTTGCAGAACACCGATGTGCTGGTGAAAGACGGCAAGATTGCCCGGGTAGGGAAGAATCTTTCGGAGCCCGGGGCAAAAGTGATTGACGGAACCGGCAAGCACCTGACGGCCGGAATCATTGATGAGCATTCGCACATTGCTGCTGCCAGCATCAACGATGTCGCATCAAACTCGGGTATGGTGCGTATTGGCGATAACATTGATGCTGAAAACATCAACGTTTATCGTGCCCTCGCAGGCGGTGTGGTGGCCGTTCAGATACTCCATGGTTCGGCAAACCCGATTGGCGGGCAATCAGCGTTGGTTAAGTTGCGTTGGGGTGAAGCACCGGAGAACTACAAAATTCAGGGCGCTGACAGGTTCATCAAGTTTGCACTTGGCGAAAACGTAAAGCGCACCGCCAACCCCAGTTCCATCCGCTATCCGCAAACCCGTATGGGAGTGGAGCAGGTATATGTAGATGCCTTTACCAGTGCACGTGAATACGAAAAGAAATGGAATGCCTATAACAGCCTGCCTGCAAAAGAGAAAATGCTGGCCGTTAAGCCGCGCAGAGACCTGGCCGATGAAGCCATGCTCGACATTCTTAATAAAAAATTATTCATCACCTGTCACTCCTATGTGCAATCTGAAATCAACATGCTGATGAAGGTTGCCGAACGGTTTAATTTCCGCGTCAACACCTTTACCCACATCCTTGAAGGCTACAAAGTTGCCGATAAAATGGCCCAGCATGGTGTTGGTGCTTCAACGTTTTCCGACTGGTGGAATTACAAGTGGGAAGTGCGCTATGCCATTCCGTACAATGCCGCCATCATGAACCGCGCAGGGGTGTTAACCGCTATCAACTCCGATGATGCGGAGATGGGCAGACGCCTGAACCAGGAAGCTGCCAAAGCTGTGAAGTACGGAGGTATTTCAGAAGAAGAAGCCCTGAAAATGGTTACGCTCAACCCGGCCAAAATGCTGCACCTCGATAACCAGATGGGTAGTATAAAGGTGGGTAAGTCGGCCGATATTGTGCTGTGGACGGATCATCCCCTGTCGGTGTATGCCAAGCCTGAGAAAACCATTATTGACGGTAAAGTGTATTTCGATATTGAGAAAGATGCCCAGAATAATAAAGAGCAGGAAGCTGAACGCGCCCGCCTTATTCAAAAACTGAAGAACGCCAAACGGTCGGGCATGCCAACGCAACGCTCAGAGGGACGCTCGCAGGCTGAGTTCCATTGCGAAGATGTATTAGGACAGGAAAGTGAAGGGCACGAGCATTAATCATTTTAAAAACTGACAATCATGAAAAAGATATTGAATAGCATAATCATGTTACTGGCCGGTGTTTACACCTTTGCTCAGGCTCCCGTTCCGGCCAAACCGCAGGATAAGCCCATTGCCTTAACGGGAGGTATTGCCCACCTGGGCAACGGGCAGGTTATTAATAACTCGGTAATTGCTTTTGATAAGGGCAAGCTTACCATTGTTGCCGATGCTACAACCAATCCGAATTTAAGCGGTTATGAAGTTATCCGGATTGAAGGTAAGCATGTTTATCCCGGATTTATCCTGCCCAACTCGCAGGTGGGTTTACAGGAAGTAAGCGCCATTCGTGCGATGAATGATTACCAGGAACGGGGCGATATGAATCCTAATGTCAGGTCGGTTATCTCATACAATACCGATTCGGAGTTCATTCCTACCTTCCGGTTCAATGGCGTATTGCTTGCTGAAACCACACCTACCGGGGGCACTATTTCAGGCTCGTCATCGGTAATGGAAATGGAAGGCTGGAACTGGGAAGATGCCGTGCACACGGCCGACATCGGTATTCACATGAACTGGCCGGCATTGACCAGGCGCCAGTTTGATTTCAACACATTTTCATTTTCCGAATCGCCCAATGCCGACTATGAAAAACAGGTAACGGCCCTGGCGCAGTTCTTTGCAGAAGCCAACGCATACGGAAAACTTGCTTCAAAAGAAACCAACCTGAAGTTTGAGGCCCTTCAGGGGTTGTTTGATGGCTCGAAGATTCTGTTTATCCATGCCACTATGCCCAAGGAAATTGTAGAGGCTGTACGCTTCGCCCAGCGCCATGGTGTTCAGCGCATTACCCTGCTGGCAGGGCAGGGTGCGTATTGGGTGGCTGAATTTCTGAAAGAAAACAAAATACCGGTGATATTGCCGGATACGCACAGTTTGCCCGACCGCACCGATGATGATATCGACATGCCTTACAAGCTCCCGCACCTTCTTACACAGGCAGGGATACAGGTGTCATTATCGTGTACGGGTGCCCTGCATGGCGGTCGTAACCTGCCGTTTTTTGCCGGCACGGCTTCAGCATACGGCTTAAGCAAAGAAGATGCGCTGAAGGCTATAACGTCCAACACGGCCAAAGCATTAGGGATTGACAAGCGTGTCGGCACACTTGAGGTGGGCAAGGACGCCACCCTGTTTGTAAGTGCTGGCGATGCATTGGATATGCGCACCAATAATTTGTCGCATGCATTCATCAGCGGCAAGTTCGTTACCCTGCCCGGCAACCAGCAGGAGTTGTATGAACGCTTTTCAAAGAAGTACGGGCAGATGAAGTAGGAATTCAAAAGTCATTGATGTCATTCTGAGCGCAGCTAGGAATCTTTTATTGGAAAACCGAAAATAAGATTCTTCGGTCGCAGCCTTAAAGCAGGCAACTTCCTCAGAATGACAATTTTAAGCTAATGTCAATCTGGGCGCAGCGAAGAATCTTTTAATTCTGGAGCCAGAGTTGGAAAAGAAATCCTTCGGTCGTTCCTCCCTCAGGATGGCATTGTGTATTTGTTCAACCTGAGTGCAGCGAAGAATCTTTTAATTCTGAAGCCAGAATTGCCTATTCTATTTCCTGCAACGCGAAGCCTGGAAGCACAGGCTGTCGCCACCCAATGGTATTTTACCTTCCTTATTGAGAATGCCATCAAGCCGCAGGTTTGCGATGGACGGACCTTCGGCATCCAGCGTTACCCACATAATGTGATCGAATGCGTTCTGACTTAACGCGTTTTGACCTCCGCTGGTAGTAGCTACCATAATGTAATCCCGATCGTTTCGCTGCGTATAAGAATAGTCATGGAAATGCCCGTTTATAACCGTGTAATTGCGGTTGCCCAGGGCAGTTTCAATTCGCGAAAGATTGCCCTCGCCTTCGCGCTTCCATACGGGTTTATGCATGAACAGGAACGTCCAGCGCACGTTGGGGTTATCGGCAATTACTTTTTCAAAGTAAGCCGATTGGTCGGTTCCAATCTCCCCGGTTGCCCGCTCGGGCATTCTGAAGTATTCCATCTGCCGGGCATTTTCGGGATTGGGCCCATCCAATACTTTTATGGCAGCAGCACGCGCTTCAAAAATCTGTTGCATGTGTTCCGGGTTGTAATCTTCAGAATCCAGTACAAGAAAAAGTACATTTTTGTAAACAAAGTGGTAATACCTTCGGCCGTACCGTGCTTCCCAGTAATTTCGCATGGTCAGGTTGGTGATATCGTGGTTTCCCACTACGTGGAAGAAGGGGGCCGTTAGTTTATTGGCACGCTCATCAAAGTAATCAAATTGCTTCCGAAGTTCGGTTGTATCTTCCGTGCCGCCATCCACCAGGTCGCCAACACTTAACACAAAGTCAGGCTTAAGCAGGTTAAGCTGGTCAACAGCAATTTCAAACACGCCCTTGCGTTCACCGCTGTGCAAGTCGCCAATAATGGCAAAGCTAAAATGGTTGTCACTTTTAGCAACCGGTGCAGCATTCCATGGCAAGGGGCCTTTCGGGATGGAGTGGATAAAACGTTCAGGTTGGGTGGTGCAGGCCAGTATAAAGGCCAATGTAAATAACCATAAGCGATGCATACCGTGCAGGATTAAATTACCGGTAAGCAAGGTAAAACACCTTACGGATAAATTCACAGGTGTACTATGGTATTTCAGTGACCGATAGTGCGTATCTTTGATCATGCCGTCTATAGTTTCTGGATTTGAATATGATATTTTTATCAGCTACCGGCATAACGACAACCGTAGTGGCTGGGTGTCTGATTTTGTAAAAGCCCTGCAGGAGGAGCTCGCCACTACAGTAAAAGATCCGATTTCCATTTATTTTGATACCAACCCGCATGATGGCCTGCGCGAAACGCATAATGTTGATAAGAGTCTTCAGGCTAAACTAAGGTGCGCAGTTTTTATTCCTATACTTTCCCGAACCTATTGTGATCCTAAAAGCTTTGCTTGGTCCAATGAATTCATTCCATTTCGGGATGTTGCTTCTGCAGACTCCTATGGTTTGGATATTAAACTCGCTGGCGGAAATGTGGCCAGCCGAATACTTCCTGTCCGCATTCATGACCTGGATGAACAGGATCTGGCCCTTTTTGAAAGGGAGTCGGGAAGTGTTCTGCGCTCAGTTGATTTTGTTTTTAAATCACCAGGCGTAAATCGCCCGCTTGTTCCGGCTGACAGCCGAAACGATAATCAGGCGCGAACGTACTATCGCGACCAGGTTAATAAAGTAGCAAATGCAATAAAGGAAATTCTTGAAGCACCCGTATTTACCGGAAAAAACCCGGAGCTGGCAACTGTACGAAAAGCATTACAAGTTGAAACCAAGCGGGCATCTT